>NZ_NCWQ01000020.1:0-46102 GCF_002156885.1 Flavobacterium sp. AJR
TGCCACAGATTAAAAGGATTAAAAGATTTCAAAAAAAACAACCACAAATTTCACTAATTTCCACAAATTCATTTCTTACTTAAAAAGCGTTTTTACCACGAACTTAAAAATTTAAGAGGATTCTTAAACTTTGCGGTCTTTGCGTAATCCTTTGCGAACTCTGCTGTTAATTTCCTCTCTCAGATTACATTTTTTTCTCTTATAAATCAACAAAATCGACCCGCTTACTATTTGTCCAAAACAAAATAAGCGGGTTCTTTTTGCCCATTTTCGGTTATTTTTCCTTAAATTGCGAAAATATCTATCACGTTTTTAGTCAAAAAACGTATTTGCACATTTTATCAAATGCGATTTTACCAATCAGGAATCTGACTAAAAAACATACCAATTTGCAATTCATATTGCATCTTTTGCCTATCGAAAAAATTTCATAATCGGGCACAATAATCTAAAAAGAATAACAAAATGGAATTCAAAATAATTACTCCTGAACAAGGAGAGGATAAAACATTTACTAATGAAATAATTGCTAAATTTCTTCATACTCATCTGGAACAATATGGCGATACAATCGAAGATATATTAAAAGCTATCGCATATGTAATGAACCCTGCAAAAGGCGGAAAAATTGTTCTTGCAATAGAAGAAGAAAACATTGTGGGAGCTTGTGTCCTAAACCATACAGGAATGAAAGATTATATTCCCGAAAATATATTGGTATATATAGCAGTCGACAAAAGCCAAAGAGGAAAAGGTTACGGAAAAAAACTAATGCAAAAAGTAATTGATACTGCCAAAGGAAATATTGCATTGCATGTTGAGCCAGATAATCCAGCTAAAATTCTATACGAGAAACTAGGCTTTACAAATAAATACCTAGAAATGCGTTTAATTAAATAAACCTCAACTAGTATTTCAATTTAAAAAAAGAAAAGAACGCAATGGCATTCATCAAATTATACCGCAAAAAACTAGAGGAGAATTATACTTTTCTGAACAACATTTTTATTTCCAAAAATATTAAGTGGGGTGTTGTATCTAAGCTTTTATGCGGTAATAAAATATATCTTAAAGAAATAATTGCTTTGGGTGTTACCGAAATTCATGATTCGAGGGTTAGTAATCTAAGAAAAATTAAATCATTAGACCCAAATATTCAAACCGTATATATTAAACCTCCTGCAAAGCGAAGTATCGCAAGCATTGTAAAATATGCCGATGTTAGTTTTAACACTGAGATTTATACGATACAAATGCTTTCTAGCGAAGCGCAGAAACAAAATAAAATCCATAAAATCATTATTATGATTGAAATGGGTGATTTACGCGAGGGCGTAATGGGCGAAGATTTAGTTGAATTTTACGGGCAGGTTTTTAGTCTGCCTAATATTGAAGTTCTTGGTATTGGTACAAACCTTAATTGCTTGAGTGGCGTAATGCCTACTCAGGACAAACTGATTCAGTTAAGTTTATACAAACAACTTATCGAGGCAAAATTTAATATTAGCATCCCGTGGGTTTCTGGCGGAACTTCAGTCGCATTGCCTTTGATCATAAAGAATGCAAGACCTATGGAGGTTAACCATTTTAGAATTGGTGAAGCATTATTCTTTGGGAAAGATTTGTTTACTGGAGAAACTATCGAGGGAATGCACAACGATGTTTTCAAGCTTTATACGGAGATTATCGAAATAACCGAAAAACCAGATATCCCAACAGGTGAATTAGGCGAAAATGTAGCAGGAAATACTTTTTCTATGAATGATACCGAAGATTTTGGCGGCACTTCTTTACGTGCAATTCTGGATATTGGTTTACTCGATATGCAACCTCAATATTTAGAATCTGATGATGCCGAAATAAGCATTGTCGATGCCAGCTCGGATATGTTAGTAATTGATATTTCTAAGTCTAAAAAGAAATACAAAATTGGTGACTTAGTATCGTTTAACATTAGATACATGGGCGCACTGTATCTTTTAAACTCCGATTATATCGAAAAAACTATAGAATAGATAATTCTTTGTAAAATAATTATCTATAAAATTATATAATAGCAATCGCAATTTAATAATATTATAATGCTATCCCTAAATAACTCGATTCTATCAAATGGTGCAAAATATTCGTTAGTAAATACTTTTATTTACAATCTTATATAAAATATAATTTTAGCACAACAATATGAAAAACTTTGATACTGAAACAATCGATTTTATTGAGAACAACAATCTTATTGGAATAAAAGCGGGAAATGAAAGACTAAACTTCCTTAATATTTGGATGGTTACCGTTGATAATAGAATATTTGCAAGATCATGGGGTTTTGCTGAAAGAAGTTGGTACAATACATTCCTAAAAGATGCTGATGGAGAAATAAAATGCAGAGAAAGAGTTATCAAAATATCTGCTGTTATACCAAAAGATATCGCCTTGCTCAACAAAAAAATAAACGAAGCCTACTTAAAAAAGTACGATTCAGGTAATAATTCTTTTTACGCTCACGGAATAATTAAAGAGGAACATATTGCAAAAACTATGGAATTTATAGTTTTGTAAATATCAATTATGAGTATAATAATGAATACTATCTAATTAAAACAAATAAAAAACGAGATGATTACCATCTCGTTTTTTATTTATTTCTGCCCCAGTATCTCTATTTTGCAGCCCAGATTTCGATTTCTAATTTAATCTCTGGTAATCCCAAAGCTGTAATATATCCAATAGTCATTGACGGATATACTTCTCCAAAAAAAGCATTCCATACAGCATAAAAAGCATCCCAATCTATTTCTTGAGTTGCCCAGATATTTACCTTGATAACATCATTGGCTACCAATTCCTGACTTTCCAAAACAGCTTTTATATTCTGAAAAGTATTAACTACTTGTTCGTTAAAATTATCTGGCAAATTTCCTTCTTTACTTGTACCTATCTGACCAGAAAAAGTATAAATATCTGCATTACCTGATATTTTCGTAACATGAGAATAATTACCAACTGGAGCTGATAATGTACTTGGATTTGACCTTGTTACTGCTTTTATCTTATTGTTTTCACTCATTTTTGTTTCTAATAATGATTAAATTTTGACAACTTTTGTTTCTCAAATAATTTCGAGCTTAACAAATTTAAAAGATGCAATTATAAATCTACTTCCCATTTTGAAATATTTAACTTGTTACATTGCCATAAAAATCAATACTTCGCATTGATTCATCACTAATAAAAAAGTCCTATTCTTTATTATAACTTCAATTATATTAAAAAAACAGAGTAACTTATTATTTATAAATGATTTACAATAAAATTATATATTAGCATGTATATTTCCGTAACCATTTATTATTTAAGCATCAAAGCATTTCAATCAATCAAACCTAACTAATCATGAAAAACAAATTCCCCCCTTCAAAAAGCAAGATTTCCTATTTTAATCACAGACATATTTCTCTTCTAATACTGTTCTTTGTTTTCACATTAAATGCAAGCGCTCAACAAAAAATAATTACGGAGAAATTCAAGAAAGAAACTGTTTTAAAAATCGATTCTTTATTACAAGTAAATTATATATTTCCCGATAAAGCCAAATTAATTGGGAATCATTTAAAAGCCGCATATAAAGAAGGTAAATTTAAAAAATATGACTTATTAGACTCTTTTGCAGTAGCATTAACAAAAGAAGTACGATTTATTAATAATGATAAGCATCTTGGAATTTGGCCTAAATTTATTCCTCCTGTTGAGGAGAAAAAAGATTTAAATAAAGATTCTTATGAAATTTACCTGCACAATTATACCGACAATCGCAAACTAGCAAATGGCTTTAGAGAAGCCAAACTAATTGATAGCAATGTAGGATATATTAAATATAATAATTTCATACACGAAACCGATCAAACAATCGATTCTTATATGCGCTTACTAGAAAATGCCGATGCTATTATTATTGATTTAAGAAATAATGGAGGCGGTAGCCCAAAAACTGTTCAGTATTTATGTAGTTATTTTTTCAAAGATCCTATATTACTAAACACTTTATATTTTAGAAAAGATAATTTTACTGAGGAATTTTGGGTAAAAGAAGTAAACGGAAAAAAATTGATTGATGTTCCTTTGTTCATTATTACTAGTCCAAAAACTTTTTCGGGAGCCGAAGAATTCAGCTATAATATGCAAACCCAAAAAAGAGCAACACTAGTTGGAGAAACAACTGGTGGAGGAGCTAATCCTGGCGAACCCTATGAAATTAACAGTCGATTAGAAATATTCGTTCCTACCGGAACTGGAATAAACCCAATTACAAAAACAAACTGGGAAGGTATTGGTGTAATTCCAGAATATAAAACTACTCCAGATATGGCTTATGATAAAGCTGTAGAACTGGCACAAAAAACTGCTTTTGATTACAGAAATAAAAAGGCTGCTGAATCTAAAAATCTTTATTTGGAACTACAAAAAACTGTTGATCAACAAACGAAACCTCTTAACGAAAGTGATTATGCTAAAATGGATCAGCAAATATTTAATGCTGTAAAAAAATTAACTGAATCGAACTTATACAAAGAAGATGATATTGATGCATTAGCTTCACAATACACAAAGACAAAGCCTTTTATTACCGAATCCATCTTAAAAAGCAATACCGAGTTGTATCCAAAATCGCCTATTGCCTTTTTAAAATACGGTGATCTTCTGGAACAAAACGGAAAGAAAAGTAACGCCATAATAGCTTTAAAAAAATCTGTAGAAATTGCTACAGAAATTAAAGCTCCTTATCTGGAAGGATTAACAAAACGCTATGAAAGTGTTTTAAAAGGGAAATAGTTTTTATACCGTAATACAAAGGGACTAAATGTACACTGCATTTAGTCCCTTTTTTATTTAGAATACCTTACATAAAATAATAAACTCTTAGAATCAGATAATGTTTTTTGATGTCATAAAACAAAACTGACAATTTTAATTAAAACTTAATCTTCAAACTCAGCATTCATAAATTTCGCCATTCATAAAATTCAATTTTAGCATAGTTTTTAATTACTACCATCAAAATTAAGGGGGTCAAAATGAAAATTTAACAAAAATCAAA
Organism: Flavobacterium sp. AJR; assembly: GCF_002156885.1. Lineage (NCBI taxonomy): Bacteria > Pseudomonadati > Bacteroidota > Flavobacteriia > Flavobacteriales > Flavobacteriaceae > Flavobacterium > Flavobacterium sp. AJR. The sequence goes on from NZ_NCWQ01000020.1 coordinate 5,096, forward strand.
CATCAAATACTATTTTTTAATGGGGTATTAAATCATTTTATACTTTTATCGAAATTTAAAACTAACCAACTATGCGAAAAATTATTTTAACTGTGATTCTAATCACGATTTTGGTATTAACCTTTCTCTCTAATTTTATCCTGTCCGATAGCCCTACCCCAACCGAAGCTGTAAAGTTTGATACTGGCGATACTGCCTGGATGATTGTTGCAACGGCATTTGTATTACTAATGACTCCAGGATTAGGTTTCTTTTACGGAGGTATGGTTGGCAAGAAAAACGTAATTAGCACCATGCTACAAAGTTTTATGGCAATGGTAATTGTAACCATTTTATGGGTAGTCGTTGCCTTCGGGTTAGCCTTTGGTCCAACAATAGGAGGAATTATAGGCGATCCAACTTCTAATTTATTTTTTCAAGGTGTAGGCACCAATACCGCATGGAGTCTTGCCCCTACTATTCCGTTTATGCTATTTGCATTATTTCAGGCAAAATTTGCCATTATAACTCCTGCATTAATTACAGGTGCATTTGCAGAACGTGTTCGTTTTTGGGCATATTTATTATTCATGGTTTTATTTATACTAGTTATATACTCTCCTTTGGCACATATGACATGGCATCCAGAAGGTATTTTCTTTAAGATGGGAGTACTTGACTTTGCTGGAGGAACAGTTGTACATATGAGCGCAGGTTGGGCCGCATTAGCCGGAGCTATATTTTTAGGAAAAAGAAAAGTACAAAAAGTAAATCCAGCTCGTATTACATATGTGTTACTAGGAACTGCATTATTATGGTTTGGATGGTTTGGCTTTAATGCAGGTTCAGCCTTAGGAGCAAATGGTTTAGCTGTTCAGGCATTAGGTACAACTACAGTTGCAGCCGCAGCCGCAGCAATGGCTTGGGTATTTCTTGATAAAATTTTAGGACATAAACTATCAGCACTTGGAGCTTGTATCGGGGCAGTTGTAGGTCTTGTAGCTATTACGCCTGCTGCTGGTTTCGTAAGTATTCCTCACGCAATCTTTATCGGAGCATTTGCTGCCATTGTAAGTAATCTTGTAGTAGCTAAATTTCCTAAAGGAGAAATTGATGATGCGCTAGATGTTTTTGCTTGTCACGGTGTTGGTGGTATGGTAGGAATGTTATTAACTGGTGTTTTTGCTTCTAAAGCCATAAACCCACTTGTTGGAGATAATCAAGGTCTTATTTTTGGAACCTCAACATTATTCACAAACCAATTAATAGCAATGGTAATTGTATCCATTTTTGCTTTTGTAGGTTCTTATATCCTTTTCTTTATTGTAAATAAAATTACGCCTCTAAGAGTTACTGAAGAAAAAGAAGAACTAGGATTAGACATTTCTCAACACGGAGAATTTTTATAAAAAAAATGCCTTAAAAATTATTTTAAAGCATCTTTATATACCGAGTAACATAAAAACAAAAAGACCAATCTTAGATTGGTCTTTTTTATTATTTACTTAAATTTTGAAATTCCTTCTTTTAGCCATTTCAAATATTCATCTGCTCCAACATAACTAATTGTTGGTTTAGAAGTATTTAAATTCTTACCCTCTAAATCGGTTATGATATATAAAGGTTGTGTATTGGTTTTATATTTAGAAATCATAAAATCAGTCCATTTATCACCTACAGTAATAATCTTATCTCCTGTAGCTGCTACGTATTGTTCTTCCGCAGGCAATTCGCGTTTATCATCAACATATAAAGAAATAAGTACCACATCATTTTTTAAAATTGGTAATATTCTTTCGTCAGACCAAACATTGTTTTCCATTTTTCTACAATTCACACAAGCATAACCTGTAAAATCTAGCATAATTGGTTTATTGATTGATTTAGCAAAAGCTACTCCATCTTCATAATCATGAAAAACCATGATTCCGTGTGGGCCTAATTCTGCTCCATCAGGTAATCCTTTATCCGAACCAAGACCTGAATTACTTGACCCTCCTACTCCAAACGGACTTTCGCTATATTGTGGTGGTGGTGGAAAAGCACTAATTAATTTTAATGGCGCTCCCCAAAGTCCAGGAATTAAGTACACAGTAAACACAAGTGTAAGTAATCCTAAATATAAACGTCCAACTGATATATGTGCCAAAGGGCTATCGTGTGGCAATGTAATTTTGCCGAATAAGTATAATGTTAAAGCTCCAAAAATCGCAATCCATATTGCTATAAAAACCTCTCTTTCAAGAAAATGTAATTGTAAAACTAAATCGGCATTTGATAAAAATTTGAATGCTAAAGCTAATTCCAGGAATCCTAAAACAACTTTTACAGTGTTTAACCATCCACCCGATTTTGGCAATGAATTTAACCATCCCGGGAACATTGCAAATAACATAAATGGTAAGGCTAAAGCCAATGAGAAACCAAACATTCCAATAACCGGAGCAATTCCACCGTTTGAAGCAGCTTCAACTAATAAAGTTCCAACGATTGGTCCTGTACAAGAAAATGATACAATTGCCAAAGCCAAAGCCATGAATAATATTCCGATTAATCCTCCTCTATCTGCTTGTTGATCTGCTTTATTTGCCCATGAATTTGGCAACATAATTTCAAAAGCTCCCAAAAATGAAGTTGCAAAAACAACTAATATAACAAAGAAGATTAAATTAAACCAAACATCTGTAGACAAAGCATTTAGCGCATCTGCACCAAAAATCCAAGTTACTAACCAACCTAGTGCAACATAAATTACAATAATAGAAATTCCATAAATAATAGCATTTCTAATTCCTTTTGCTCTACTCTTGCTTTGTTTTGTAAAGAAACTAACCGTCATAGGAATCATTGGGAATACACATGGCGTAAGCAATGCTGCAAAACCAGATAAAAATGCAATAAAGAATATAGACCACAAACTTCTTTGCGGAGCTGGTGCAGATGTGTCTGAAGTAGATGAATCTACATCAATATTATCTTTTGTTGTTTCTAAAGCCTTAGTACCTACACTATTTTTTGTAGTATCAACCGCCAAAGCATCTACAGGATCTACTACAACCTCATCTGCTTTTACAATAGCAGTTGCTGCAGCATCAGCATTCATTTTAAAACTAGCTGGAATTGCAATAGAAAACTTCTTATTTAAATTGATACAAACTTCTTTACAAACCTGAAAATCAAATTCAATATCGATTGCTTTTACGCTAGGATTTGTAATTGTTATCTCTTGTTCGATATGCGCTTTTCCTTCAAAGAAAGTTTCATTAACACCAAAAACATCATTAAATGCTGTTCTGGTTTTTCCTTCTTTGGCTTTGCCAACTAAGTTATAGTTTCCTTTTTGATTTTTAAATGAAATCTCTAATGGAAGCGGACCTCCATCTGGTGTAAATTGCGAATACAAATGCCAGTCTTTTTCAATAACTCCATCAAAAATCAATACAAAATTGTTTCCAGATTTCTTTTCAATTTTAGATGTCCACTTTACTGGTTCTAAGATTTGTGCATTTCCTTTTGCAAAAGCAAAAAAGAAAAGCAACAAAAACACAATCGAATTATTCCAGATTTTTTTTGATAGTAAAGCTTGCGGGTAATAGTTTGATTTCATTATTGTAATTCTATTTTAAGTATCTTATTTGTAGTATTTTCTATTTTAAAACGCTCATCTTGTCTGATTCCTACCACCCAAACAATTTGATTATCCGAACACAAAATCCATGTGTTTTCTTTTTCAATCAGGGATAATTTTTCATCTTTAAAAAGTTTACTCACTTTTTTAGATTTTCCATTCATTCCAAATGGATGAAAAACATCACCTTCATTCCACTTTCGTAAAAGCAAAGGAAACTTTATTTTATCGGCGTCCACAAATATAGCTTTATTTGAATCTATAGTTATGTGACCTACGTTACAAAGCCTCAATTTTAAGGGAAAATTAACTTCTTTATCGTTGATTTCTATGTAAAATTCCTCTTGTTGAATTTCAGGAATTGGGCTTAAAATTAATGTTGTTCTGTCTTTCAGTAATCGATATTCTGAAGAAAAAATTTGCTTTCCCGACTGGCTTTCAACTAATTCATAAATATCTTCCCAAGCCGAAAATTCATATTCTTTAAGCCATTGGTATAAATACGATTTATAATTTGCTAATCGTTTTAACTGTTCTAAATCGAAATGAATTTCATCACCAATTTCTTTTGCAACTTGCTGATAAATCATAATCGAAGCATCTTCGACCATAATTTGTGCTTCTTGCAAGAACTCTTGTGTTTTCTGGAAAGCAGCTAAGAAATTAGGATTTATTTCTTTTAAAACTGGAACTAAATCGTGACGAATTTTATTTCGTAAATATTTATTAGATGCATTACTACTATCCTCTCGCCATTCGATAGCATTATCCTCGGCATATTGTTTTATTTCTTCTCTCGAAAATGGTAAAAGCGGACGAATAAGGGGTTCATTTTGCTCTGGAATTCCAATTAATCCATCTAATCCTGTTCCTCTACTTAAATTAATTATAAAGGTTTCCAGATTATCATCGGCATGATGTGCCGTTAAAATATAATCATAACCTTCGGTATCTAAAAGTTCATAAAACCAATTATATCGTAGTTCCCGCGCTGCAACCTGAGTCGAAAGTTTGTAATCTTTGGCAAAAGCTTCGGTATCAAACTGCGTGATAAAAAATTGGCGTTTTAAATTATCAGCAGCATTGCTCACAAATTCCTGATCGCCAAAACTTTCTAATCCTCGTAACTGAAAGTTACAATGCGCAATTGCAAAATCATAATCTAGCTGAGCAAATAAATGTGCCATAACCATACTATCCAAACCTCCGCTTGTAGCTAGTAGTAATTTCTTTTTCTCCAGAAAAGGAAATGTTTGTGTAATATGATTTTTAAATTTTTGAAGCATATTTTAATTTACGTCTTTTATTATGATTTGGTTTTGCAAATCAACTGGTTAAAAATACAAAAAATAGATTTGTTTATTATTGTAATACTTGTTGCATGGCTTTTGCCTTGAGCAAACATTCTTCGTATTCTTTTTCGGGAACTGATTGTGATGTAATTGCACTACCTACTGAAAAGGAAACATATTCTTTTTCCTGATTGTATAAAATGCTTCGGATAACGACATTAAAATCAAAATCTCCCTCTGGCGTAAAATAACCTACTGCCCCACTATACAATCCTCGTTTGGTTTCTTCTAGTTTATCGATGATATTCATTACCGAAATCTTTGGTGCTCCAGTCATACTCCCCATTGGGAAAGTTGTTTTTAAAACATCGATTGGTGAATATTGAGCATCTAGTTTTGAAGTAATCGTCGAAATCATTTGATGCACTTGCAAAAAAGAATAAATCTTGCACAACTCTACCACTTCTACCGAGCCTTTTTGAGCGGTATGCGATAAATCATTTCGAACTAAATCGGTAATCATGATATTTTCGGTACGTTCTTTTGGATCTGCTTCTAACTGCTTTTTAGAATTTTCGTCTTCTATCTTATCTTCAAAACGTTTTGAAGTTCCTTTTATAGGTTGCGAAATTATCGTATCTCCTATTTTACGAATATATCTTTCTGGCGAAGCCGATAGTAAAAACTGTTTATTATTTTTAAAAAAAACAGTTAATGGTGCTTGTGATATTTCATTAAGTTTTTCGAACTTTTCTAATGGATTTATCGTTGCATTTTCTGCGTAAAACTCCATGCAAAAATTAGCTTCATAAATATCTCCACGATGAATATGCTCTAGAACCGAATTGACTTTGGCAATATAATCCTGTTTAGAAATTCGTTGATTGATCAGAAGATTCATTTGGCTTTTTATATCCAACCTTTCACTTTTTACAATTTCATCATAATCTTCTTCGACCTCATCATCACACATTGATAAATATTGAATTTCGAGTTGATCTCCTTTCAATAAAAATATTTTTTTAGGTTGAAAGAAAAATAAATCAGGAAATTCTAATCCATCAAAATTTGTCGATTGTAATTCTTCAATATCGTTTTTTAGGTCGTAGGTAAGATAACCAAAAAGCCAATCTCTGGTCGTTTGTTGGTATTGTTTTAAATCTTCGAATGCGTTATGAAAATCGGTTTTTATAGATGTAAAAGCATCGACAGCCAGCAAACAATCGAAACTTGAATATTCTTGTGGATACAAATTACTATCCATAAAAACAACTTCTCGGTGTTGTTGTGCCCAAACTAAAAGTTGCTGTTTAAAGGCCGCAGGATTCGAAATATGCTTGTGAATTGAAACTCTCAAAAAATTATTTTTTTTATCCGTCAAAATTACGACAAAAAAATTCCTTCGATAAAGTAATCTCAAAAAATATTGGCACGCTTTTTATTACACCACTTTATATTCATTTTATAAAATTGATACGAATATTGAGACAAAACTATTTTTATCCTTTTATAAAAAACACTCTATTAAGTAACCTAATTTATTAATCTATAATTATATCATTTACCCATGAAAACAATTGCAAAATTTGGCATGACTACAGTAGTAATCATCGCACTATTATTTTCCTGCAAAAAAGCAGATACATCTCTCGAAGACTCTGCTGCAGAATCAGCTGCTAGTACAGCTGATACAATTTCGTCATCCGCAGCTGTCGAAAAAAAAGATAGCGATCGTAAATTTATTCGAACCGCCGACATAAAATTTAAGGTCAAAAATGTAGCAAAATCAACTTATGCAATTGAAAACGCAACAACAAAATTTGGAGGTTTTGTTACTTATACTAATTTACAAAGTACAGTACAAGACGAAATACAAACCAAAATAAGTCAAGATAGTACTTTGCAAACCACTAAATATTCGGTAGTAAACGATATTACTATTCGTGTTCCCAACACTCAACTCGATACGGTAATAAAAACCATTGCCAAGCAAATAGATTTTCTGGATTACCGTGTTATCAAAGCCGATGACGTTTCTTTAAAACTGCTTTCGAACCAACTTACTCAAAACAGAAGTGCTGAAAACAGCAAAAGAATCGAGAATGCTATTAATACTAAAGGCAAGAAAATAAATGATGTTATGGAAGCAGAGAATACGCTTGCTGCACAAAAGGAACAAAATGATTCTAGCAAAATCGAAAAACTATCTTTAAAAGATCAGATAAATTTTAGCACCATTACTTTGCAATTGTACCAAAATCAATCTTTAAAACAAGAAGTAGTTGCTAGCATCAAAGACAATAACTCTTATAAACCAAATATTGGTATCGAAATTATTGATGCTTTAAAAAGTGGTTGGTACTTACTACAAGGTATAATTGTCTTTTTTATAAATATTTGGCCATTTATTTTAATTGGTACTGGTGGATTTTTCGTTTATAGAAAATATGTTAAAAAACAGTCTAAAATATAAGAATTCATGTGTTTATTTATAGCGTAAAAATCATTATATTTGACATAACATTAAACAAATCCCAAAGCATCATTAAATAGTTTATACAATTCATAATAATTTAATAATTAAACCCGTTTTTTAATTATTAAAATGAGATTATTTTATATCAAAAATTTTATTTTTTAACCTATAAAAATCATCTATATCATGAAAATCGCCACTATTATTATCCGAACTTTAATTGGTCTTTTATTGCTTTTTGCATCAATCAGCTTTTTCTTCCACCTTATGCCGGCAGAACCTGCAGCAAACGATAATTTTAAAGCTTTTAATTCGGGACTGGTTGCATCAACGTATTTAATGCCATTAGCAAAATCAATAGAATTAATTTGTGGGATTGCTTTTGTAACTGGTCGTTTTGTAACGCTTGCTAACATTTTAATCCTGCCTATTACCATAAACATCTTATTTATTAATTATTTTATGTCTCCAGAAAACTTACCTATTGCAGCTTTGTTATTTCTAGGTAATATATTTTTGATTTATAGATATTGGGATAATTATAAAACTGTTTTTACAGCGTAATAAAGACGCACTTTATTAGACGCATGCGGTGCGTCTCTACAGAACGGTGCATCTCTACAGAACGACCGTGCGTTACCGAAAATTCATAAAAAAACCCGACAATTAATTGTCGGGTTTTTATTTTTGGTATAATTTGTTATGCTAAAAACGCATTGTAGTGCATCTCTACAACGTTTTTATACGTGTAATGCTCTATTATCTGTTGCTGCTAATGCTGCTTCTTTTATTGCTTCTGCAAATGTTGGATGTGCATGACTCATTCTTGAAATATCTTCAGCAGATGCTTTAAATTCCATTGCTGTTACAGCTTCTGCGATTAAATCGGCAGTACGTGCTCCAATCATGTGTACTCCAAGAACCTCATCAGTTTTAGCATCGGCAAGAATTTTAACGAATCCGTCTAAATCTCCACTTGCTCTTGCACGTCCTAATGCTTTAAAAGGAAAACTTCCTACTTTGTACTCTACTCCCGAAGCTTTTAATTGCTCTTCTGTTTGTCCAACAGCTGCAACTTCTGGCCAAGTATAAACTACTCCTGGGATTAGGTTATAATCGATATGTGGTTTTTGTCCTGCTAAGATTTCAGCAACCATTGTTCCTTCTTCTTCCGCTTTGTGAGCTAACATTGCTCCACGAACTACATCTCCAATTGCATAGATATTTGGAACGTTTGTTTGTAAATGATCATTTACTTCAACTTGTCCTCTGTCTGAAATTTTTACTCCAGCTTTATCAGCATTCAATCCGTCTGTGTATGGACGACGCCCTACAGAAACTAATGAATAATCTCCTTCTAGAGTGATTGTTTCTCCTTTTGCATTTTCAGCCTGAACTACAACAACATCGCCGTTTCTTTCTACTGATTTTACTTTATGAGAAACGTAGAATTTCATTCCTTGTTTTTTCAATACTTTAGTTAATTCTTTAGACAATGAACCATCCATTCCTGGAATAATTCTGTCCATGAATTCTACTACTGAAACTTGTGCTCCTAAACGTAAGTAAACTTGCCCAAGCTCGATTCCGATAACTCCACCACCAATAATAACAAGGTGTTTAGGAACTTCTTTTAATGCTAATGCTTCTGTAGAAGTAATAATTCTTTCTTTATCGATCTTGATAAATGGTAAAGATGAAGGTTTAGAACCTGTTGCGATAACAGTATATTTAGCTTCGATTGTTTCTGATGTTCCATCTTCTTTTGCAACTGCAATATGTGTAGCATCTACAAATGAACCTAAACCATTAAAAACGGTAATTTTATTTTTATCCATTAAATAATTAATCCCACCAACAGTTTGGTCTACAACCGCTTGTTTGCGAGCAATCATTTTCTCTAAATTGATTTTTACATCCCCAGAAACTTCAATTCCGTGATCTGCAAAATGTTTAATTTCAGCATAATGATGTGAAGATGACAATAATGCTTTTGAAGGGATACATCCTACATTTAAGCATGTTCCTCCAAGCGAATTGTACTTTTCGATTATAGCTGTTTTGAAACCTAATTGTGCGCAACGAATTGCCGAAACATATCCGCCGGGACCTGAACCTATAATGACTACGTCAAATGAACTCATAGTATTTTGATTTTTTATTTTTTAGCGATACAAAATTAAGGAATTAAGTTTTGTTTGAAGTTTAAAGTTTGAGTTTTTTCTCAGGATTTCTAGAAGTATGGAAAACCGAGTATATTATAACTTCTTTTCCTATGATTTCATAAATGATAACAAATGGAAACTTCGACAATGTCAATTCACGAAAACTAGGTTCTTTCTTAATTTCAAATAATTGCGGGTTTATTTTAAGGATTTTCAAATATCCTTTTAAGTAAATCAAAAAATGCTTTCCTAAGCCTTTACTTTTACTTTCGTAAAATTTAATAGACTCATCAATTTCATTTTCTGCTAATGGTAGAATTATAAGATTAAAAGCCATACTTAGTATTTAATCTCTTTTCTACTTCTTCCCAACTACTACCTAGGCTTTTTTCAGAAAGATATTTTTCACGTTCTTCCGATACTCTGTTGTAATGTTCATTGGGTATTATTGAATTTATCTCTTCTTGATTAATAGCGTCAAAAACTCCTTCCAAAACTTCTAATTTTGAATCGTCTTCTATAAATTTCCCAAAATCAAGTATAAGCTTGTGTCTTAATTCTTTAATTTCCATTTTTATTTATTTAATTCAAATTTAAGCTTTTATACCTGATTACTATATGATGTTTTTCTATTTAACATTTTTAATAACCATTACTTATTTGTGATTTGTCGCTTTGTCTCAACGTATTGAGTAAATGCTCTAAATCATGTTTTTGTTGTTTTTTGTCTCCTTGAGCGTCCCGATCCCGAAACTTCCGGACGGGAGAAAGGCGATGTGGGCTTCGACTCCGCTCAACCTGACAGTTTTTTGGTGTTTCTCGCGAAGACGCTAAGTCGCAAAGCTAAACCTTTGATTCTTTGTACCTCTGAATCTATGTAACTTCAAAAAACCTTTGAACCTTTATTGCTCTGAACCTTTGAACCTAAAAAAACTTAGAGCCTCAAAAAGAAATCACTGTTGTGTTTTTTACTTCGCTAATCATAAAGGTGCTTTGTGTACTGCCTATATGTTGTAGGTTTGTGAGTTTGGTTACTAGAAATTCCCGGTAGGCTTCCATGTCTTTTACGAGTACTTTTAGAATGTAATCATAATCTCCACTTACGTGATGGCATTCGAGTACTTCTTTTAGCTGTACTACTTCGTTTTCAAATTTGGTTAGGAATTCTTTGGTATGCTGAATGAGTTTGAGGTGACAGAAGACTACAAATCCTTTTTCTATTTTGGATTTATCGACTAGCGCTACATATTTATGAATGATTCCTTCTCGTTCTAGTTTCTTGATTCGCTCATAAACTGCTGTTACAGATAGATCTAGTTTTAAGGATAACTCTTTGGTTGTTTTTTTACTATCGGTTTGGAGTAATAGTAGTAGTTTTTTATCGGTGGAATCTAATATCATAGTTGGTTGTTTTTTTAGTCTGAAAAATAATCTGTTTTGATCTTATTTCAAAAGTAAATTTAGACAATAAATCTAACTAAATATCTATTTATAGTTTAATAATCTAAATATAACAACTATGATTGATTATTATTCTGATATACTTTTATTTTGAATAAGATTTATGGTGTACTCGGGTTTCATAGCCCCGATAGTAGCGACATCCTTTTTCTTGATATCCTGACGGAGGAAGGGTTTCAAGAAAAAGATATAGCGGATAGCGGGAATAGCTTCTTAAATACAGGTAAAAACTAAAGCTCTTGTTTTTTTTTAATTTATTGATTTTTAATTAATTATATGTTTTTAAACAGATTAAATGTATCTTTATATATGTTTAAACCTACACAAAACATACTAATTATCAATTACAAAGAAAAACTGCTCACAAGTTTTTATTATTTCAATTCCCTAAATCTATTATTTAAAACTTAAAACAAAAACCTATGGAAAATTTCAGCCCAGCAAACTGTATTCAGGATTTACAATATTTCGGAGAATTCGGAGGTGTAAACCCGTCTATTTCAGATTCTTCTACCTATACTTTTCTTTCGGCAAAAACAATGTCTGATACTTTTGAAGGAAATATAGAAGGATGTTATTTATATTCCCGCCATTCATCGCCTAGTAATTTATACTTAGACCAAGCTCTTGCTGCTATGGAGGGGACTGAAACTGCAAATGTTTCGGCTTCGGGAATGGGTGCAATTACACCTACATTAATGCAATTGTGCAGTGCGGGAGATCATATTCTTTCGAGTCGTACTATATACGGTGGAACGTATGCTTTCTTAAAAAATTTAATTCCGAGATTTGGAGTAAAAACGACTTTTGTAGATATAACAAAGTTAGACGTTGTAGAAGCTGCAATTACTCCTGCAACTAAGGTTATTTACTGTGAAACGGTAAGTAATCCTTTATTAGAAGTTGCGGATATTAGAGGTTTGTCTCGCCTTGCAAAAAAATACAACCTGAAATTAGTTGTCGATAATACGTTTTCGCCTTTGTCGGTTTCGCCTGCCAAACTAGGTGCCGATATTGTGATTCATAGTTTGACAAAATATATAAATGGTAGCAGTGATACTGTTGGTGGGGTAACTTGTGCCTCTAAAGAATTCATTAACAGTTTAAAAAATGTAAATAGTGGTGCAAGCATGCTTTTAGGCCCTACAATGGACAGTTTACGTTCGGCTAGTGTGATGAAAAACCTGAGAACTTTGCACATTCGAATCAAACAACACAGTCATAACGCGCATGTTCTGGCGGATAAATTTGAACAAGACGGTCTTAAAACGGTTTACCCTGGTTTAAGAAGTCACCCTAGTCATGAATTATACAAAACGATGATTAATCCTGAATATGGTTACGGTGGTATGCTTACAATAGATGTTGGTTCTCTGGCTAAAGCCAATGAATTAATGGAGTTGATGCAGCAACGTAATCTGGGATATTTGGCGGTAAGTTTAGGTTTTTACAAAACTTTATTTAGCGCTCCAGGAACCTCAACTTCTAGTGAAATTCCGCTAGATGAACAAGCTACGATGGGTTTAACAGATGGCTTAATTCGTTTCTCGATTGGATTGGATAACGACATCGAGAGAACTTACCAAATGATGAAAGCCTGTATGATAGAGCTTGAGGTTTTAGAAACACAAAACATTTCTTTATAAATAAATTTGCTTAATTTTTAAATTTTGTTTGGATCCGCTGGAGAAATTCTCTTAGCGGATTTTTTTATTTTATAATTAGACTTGCTTAGATTGTTAGACTGCTTAGATTATTGGACTTACTTAGACATCTTGGATTATTGGATTGTTGTTACTTTTTACTGGTACTGAAAATAAAAATCCGTTCTGAATTATACTCAGAACGGATTTTTATTTTAGACTTCTTAGATTGTTAGACTGACTTAGATTTTTTAGATTGTATTGACTTTATTTGAATAGAACAAAATGCAAAAGCCGTTTTGAAAGTATCAGAACGGCTTTTACATTTAACTTTTAACTTTTTACTAAAAGTAAAACTTACTGTTTCTCAACAAAATTCAGTTTACTATTTTTTCGGCTAAAGCCAAAGTATATACAAAGTCCTATTAGCAACCAAACTGTAAAATAAATCCAGTTCCAAACGCTTAATTCGGCCATCATGTATAAGCAGCAAATTAATCCTAATAAAGGAATTAAAGATAAATTTTGTTTAAAAGCCCAAACGGTTAATCCAACCAAAACAATTAAGAAAATCCACATTGGAATTTTATGTTTGAATAAACTTAAACCACTTTCATATTTTATAGAATCTGCAACTGGTAATCCTGCAATTACACTTGCATACTTAGTTTCATCTTTTTGATATTGATTTAATATTTGCTCTAAATCTGGTTTTTCAGTCGTAGCATTTTTAGCATCAATTGTTACTAAATAATCATATACTTTTTTAGTATGGCTTTTATCTAGTGAGGTAATAATATCTGCCGATTCATTAATCTGAGTTTCATTATTAATAAAACTCATTGTTGCTTTTTTGTTGTATCCAAAAGAAAATACCAATCCGATTATTAATAAAAGAGGCATTATAAATTTGGAATTTATATATGGTGTTTTAAATTTCCCTCTTGGAATATTTGGCTTGTTTTGTAATACCAAAACTCCTGCGCAAACTAATACAAAGGCAAACAATGTTCCGATACTACACAAATCTGTAACCATTGTAAGGTTTAAAAATAAAGCTGGAACTGCTACTACAAATCCTGTTACGATGGTAGCGTAAGATGGTGTTTTAAATTTTGGGTGCACTTTAGAGAAACGTTTTGGCAATAATCCGTCACGGCTCATACTCATCCAGATACGTGGTTGCCCCATTTGGAAAACCAATAAAACGCTCGCCATTGCTACTACTGCACTTACTGCAATAATTCCCGACATCCATTTTAGGTCTAATTTTTCGAATACAAAAGCAAGTGGATCTCCTACATTAAGTTGGTTATAACTCACCATTCCGGTAAGTACTAATGCTATTGCGATATATAAAATGGTACAAATTATAATTGCCCACATCATACCTCGTGGTAAATCTCGCTGTGGATCTTTACATTCTTCGGCAGTTGTAGAGATGGCATCAAAACCTATATAAGCAAAGAATACTGCTGAAACTCCTTTAAGAACTCCTGTTACTCCATTTGGTGCAAACGGATCCCAATTGGCAGTATCTACGTAAAAAACTCCTACTGCGATTACTAAAAGTACAACACATAATTTTACTACTACCATGATATTACTCGCATTACGAGATTCTTTCATTCCTCGGTATATTAATGCTGTAATTAGGATAATAATTAATAAAGCTGGAAGATCTGCTACAAAATGGAATGAACCCAATACTGGCGAAGTTGTCCATGCTGTATATGCTGATTGTAAGGCTGGTTCTAAATTCTCGAATGCTTTACCGCTGTGCATTAATGCTGTGGCATCATTAAAGCCATTAGAAGCCGTTAAATAATCCATCTGAACCCATTGGGGTAAATGTATTCCTCCGCTGGCGAGTAATCCTGTAAAATAATCACTCCACGATATGGCGACGGTTATGTTCCCGACTGAGTATTCCATTATCAATGCCCAACCGATAACCCATGCTATAATTTCGCCAAAGGCAACGTATGAATAGGTATATGCACTTCCTGAAACTGGAACCATCGAAGCAAATTCGGCATAAGCAAAAGCAGCAAAACTACAAGCAATGGCTGTAAAAAGAAACAAGAAAATAACGGCAGGACCTCCATCGGCACTGGCTTTACCTATTGTACTAAAAATACCTGCTCCTACAATTGCAGCGATTCCAAAAGCGGTTAAGTCACGGGCTGTTAAATGTTTCCCCAATGTATTATGTCCATCGGCATTATTTTTCTCAACTTGACTTAAAATATCTTGTACTGTTTTTTTTCGAAATAGACTTGAAAACGACATAGGTGTATTTGCTATTAATAATTAATTTCTTTCTGACTTTTTGCTTTTATTTTACAAATAATGCAAAAATTATCGTGATTTCAAATATATAAAACGATTTTGTTTTGCAACACTTTTGATTGACTTTTATTATTAACTATTATAGTTAAAAAAATGCGTTGTAGTAAAAATCTACTAATCCATTTTTATAGTTTAAGATTTACTTTTCTTATTCCTGAATAAAAGTCATTTTTTTTGCCATCTTTTTTTGCCATCCGTAAGGTAAAATCGAATGCCCGTTTTCGACCATTGAATTCATCTGTTCTATAATTTTATCTTGTATTTTCTTAGGAATCCTATAAAATTCGGCATCTAAACTAAAGTTCCTTTCATCATCCAAAATTCCGTTTTGAATTCTAATCGCAATCTTTTTGCCTTTATAATATAATAAGATTTTTATTCTCCCGTCATCATATCCATTATATCCGTTTGTACCATAAATTACCATTGGCTCTATAATTCCATCATTATCAAAATCTTCTACATAAATATACTTTGTCCAGAACCAAATGCTTTCTTCTTCTTTCTGTTTGAAATCATTTGTCTCGAAAGTTTTTATCCAACGGTTATTTTCAATTTTAAAATTGAATGCTTTAACGGTATTATTAAAATTATCTCCATCAGCCGGTTCTTTATATTTATCTTCTGTCAGGACTAGATAATACTCGCCAGTTTTGTCTTTATAATTATAAACCTTCCAGATATTAAAGTTTATCCCTAATTCTTTTCTTTTCTCTTTTGTGAAGATTTCATTTATTTTTTCTTTTGAAAGTGTTTTATATTTGCTGTTTTGCTCATTCATAAGAAACTCTGAAATCTCCCCGATTCGTTGTGTCAAGATTGCTATATTTTTTATTTCGATATCCGAATAAACGATGCTCTTATTATCGCTCACTGGTTTATACCAACTATACCTCTTGAAAATATTAGCATATTCTGGATTTGAAAATACATATCCTTTTCTTGCATAAATTTCGTTCTTTAATAGCTTCAAAGAATAAATATCTTCATTTTTTAGTTTGCTTTCATCAATAAGTTCTGATGAGCATTTGGAACAATCTATCTTATTTTGTGCTTTTACCGAAAGGGTAATTAGTAAAATTATAAAGAGGTAAAACTTCATTTATATCCTGTTTGATTAGTTATTGTTTTTTGCAAGCAATTACACAAACTTACATGAATTATTGTAAGGTTACAAATTACACTAATTTCTACTAATTTTTGTTTCATGCAGATTCTACAGATTTACATTATCATAGATTGTACAAATTATTTCACGCAGATTCTGCAGATTAAGGTAGATTTAATTTAAAACTTTTAATATGTGCAGATTTGCTTAAATCTGCCGAATCTGCGTGAAACATTTTTTTAAAAATATTATAAACGCAAAATCAAAATTTCCATGTTCTTAAATCAAAATTTCCATTTTAAAATAAAAATGAGCATTATTATAACAAAAAAACACCCAAGACTATCGAGAGCAATAAAGCCTCCGATGGTCTTGGGTAATTTTTGCAAATAGATAATACTTTTCTACAAATTCTTTAGGCTTCATCTTTATACTTTTTTGCAAGTTTGAAAATCAAAATATTATGTAATGGCGTTAAAAAATAAACACAGAAATCAGAAGGTTCACCATCCTTGGTGTTAATTTCAATTAGATTTTCGATAATAGATTTCAGCTCGATATAACTAGTTCCAATGACTAAACCGTTTAAAGAGTATTTAAACACTCCGAGAAAATCACCATCAGTATCTGCAAAACTAGTTATATTAACAATAACCAAAACAGAAAAAATAAATGTGCAGTAGGTAGTTGCTTTATCAATTGAATTACGAAACCCCTTTGACGTAGTAGCTTCACCATTATTTGAAGCCTTTCTAATTCCTGATAAGAGATCTAAAAAAATCATAAGCATTAATCCAAAAATCAATATTGAATGTGGATAAACGATTTGGGATAAAATCTGATTCATAATGTATTTATTTTATTTTGTATTGAAATTGTACTATAATGGTAAAAATACCCGTAGTTGCTGGATTAATTATAACAGTAGCTTTAGATTCTTGAGATACCAACTGAATATATCCATTAGAATAAGACTCTCCGTTTATTGTTGTAACTCCACCTCCATAAGGAAATTCTCCATTAATTTTATCTACTGGTAAAGAAAAGTTAATAGCAGTTAAGGTAGCTGCTTTAATAACTGTTACCTGCATAGTAAACTGCCCGTTAACAATATTACCTACCTTAGTATAGGTTCCTCCACCACTTAAGACAACTGAAGCTGAGATATTCAACGGGCTTGTTAATGTGGGTAAAAAATTACCACCAAGAGGAGAATTAGCTTGCACAAAGGCAGTTGTAGCAATCTGCGTTGTATTTGTTCCTGATACTGCTGTAGGAGCTGTGGGAATACCAGTAAAGCTTGGACTTACCAAAGGAGCATAGATATTAGAATCCACACTACCATCTGCTTTTAAAAATTGATTAGGCGTACCTCCCGATTTTATGAATGATGGTGAAGTAATTTTTCCTAAATGATCAATTTTACCTGTGAGTGTTCCATTTTTCATGAGATTCAACAAGTCACCAGTTGAATCATTGTTTGAATTAAGTTTAACCCCCACGCCTGAAGAAAAATTATCTGAAGAAAATCCTATACCATCTCTTAAGTTATAAGAATAAATACCTATTCCTGTCGAAAGATTATCTGAACGAATACCAGTTCCGTTCGAATTATTCATCGATAAAGCCCCAAGTCCAGTAGACGTGTTGGTAATCCAAATCCCATAAGCCGAAGCGTTATTATCAACTTTTAATACACCTCCATAACTAGTTCCGTTATTGGTAAGTTTTATTCCGTTTGTTTGATCTACACCTGTGTTCGTAAAACTTAACACTCCTGTCTTAGTTTCATTTCCTGTTTTATGTAAAGCAGTGGGGGTAGTAGGTAAATCTGCTGTTCCACCTAAATCTCCTGCTAGTTTTAATTTTCCTTTTACTGTTGTTGTAGCATCAGGTGTTATCGTAAAGCCTTCTAGTTTTGCTTTTTCTTCTGGAGATAATAAACCTGCATTTACCGTAGTTGCTAATGGAACTAAGGCATCGTTACCAGAACTTGAAAATACAGTACCTCCGGTTGGAGTTGCAGAATAATCTAAATCAACAACTCCTCCTCCAAACTCACTCCTAGGAACAGATTTCACTTCATTATGCACGCTATGAACTAAAACATTATCTGTTGGTTCACCTCCGGTTACTGTGTTTAACTTTAAAGTTTTATTTATTTTATATGTATCTGTTGATGCTTGGATTTCATCAGATAGTATTTTTGTAATCTCTTTCATTTTTAAATCGTCTTAGAGTTAAGTCTTTTTTCTTAGCTCTTAATTAATGGTACTTGTAATTTTTAATTATTAACTATGAATACACTCTTATTTCAACCATAGAATTTACTAATTGTCCATCTGTTGAAACTAATGTATCTGTTTTTTGAGTGCTTATAGCTGCTATATTAAGTGTAGTTCCTGATGCTACCGAAGAACCCGATGTTGTCACTGAAGCACTCATAGTCGTCTTGCCCACAATAAAAGTTCCAGCGAGAGTTCCATGATATACCCCTGCGCTGCTTCTAGACCAAACAATTGTATTACCTAAAGTATTTTCTAATACTGTCGCTACAGGAGCATTTGTTCCTGTTTGTGTCAAAAGTGCCACATATAACTTATAGGCCGCTTTGGTCTGAAATTTATTGTCTACATATTCTTTATCAACTAACCATCTTGGATTAGAAGCATTTAACAAACTAAAGTCAGACTTGTATTCTAGCCCTAATGAATTCACATTAAATATCTCAATGTCATTTACTCCGAATATAATTGGTTTTTCATTTAAACTTGTAATAATTGGTTGAGCATTGCCTCCCCATCTGATGATTCCTGTATTTACTTTATCATAACCTAATATAGTCCCACCGTGCGAATATTTTACTCCATAATAACTAAATCCTAGAGAACTAGGATATGTTTCCCAATCACTTCCTTCTAAATCGATATTTGCCTGATCGGCAATTTCAGAACCCCTGGCATCTATATTGGCGCCACTATGTCCACCATATACATATAGCTGGGCTTCGACAGGAATACTTCCTGTAAAATTACCAATAGCCAATTTAGGTTGTGTTACTGAAGTTGGACTATCTGGATTTTCTATAAGTAACATACGTTTGCCTTCCTTACTTCTTATAAGCAAAGTACCACTGCCTAAACTACCATTAGTAATATCCCATCCATACTTATTTAAAGGTTCTCTAAATGACAAAGTAGGTCTGTACCCATTTATCTCTAGTTTGCTCGAAGCATCATCCCATAATAGTTTCGAACTATCAGACAACGTATTAGACGAAGAAGTAAAAGGTATCCTGCCAGGAGTTAATGATGTTATATTAGCCTTTGCATCTAAATCTGATGTAGCTGCTAAAACATAAGCTCCTTTTTCTTTTGCTGGTAAACTCCAAACTGCTGTTCCATTGGCTGTAGGATCAGCAAATTCTAGTCGGGTCTCAGCGCCTGTAGATTTATTCAGTTTTGAAAGATAAATTTCTCCGTTAACCGATCCATTTTTTGTATTATAAATTCCCGTCGTAGTACCTAACAAAGCTTCATTAGTACTATTAAATGCCGTTAATAACAACCCTGAACTTCTAGACAATGTTGAGTCTATCAATTCTGCCTTAGCATAATTTGCTCCATTTGCAATTGTACTCTGAGTTACTACTTCTTGCAAAGTATCCGGTTTTCCTCCTCCAAACTCACTTCGGGGAATAGATTTCACTTCATTATCCACTCCATGAACCAAAACATTATCTGTTGGTTCTCCTTCGTTTAATGTGTTTAACTTTAAAGCCTTATTTATTTTATAAGTATCAGCTAATGATTCTGTTTTTGCAATCTCTTTCATTTATTCAAATTGTTTAGAGTTAATTCTGTAATTATTTTTAAGAATATTATTTTATCATTACTACTAATACTTATATCAAAACATTCTACCAAAAAGGAATACTTAATGTTAGTGTATCTTTTAATTTATTACTAATCTTTCTTATAAGGATTAAAATCTATTGAGGAAAAACGACACCACTATAGTTCAGCATTCTTTTTGGTTTTAAAATCATTTTTATAAAACTGAAACTACTGTTTTAATCCAACCGTTAGCAATTTTCTCATAAATTACTTTTTCCGATGGTATATTTAGTGCCATAACTCTAAATCCTGCTGTTGCTGTTGGGTAAGCAGTATTTAAATCTGTAGATGTTAACAAAGTAGTCGTTGGATTTATAACAGTTCTTGAGGCTACATACGCAGCAATATCATTTGTAGTTGCAAGGGTTTGGGTTCCTCCTACCTCTATGTTTCCTGGTAATTGAAATGTATAGTTACTAGTTAAATTATCTGATTTAATTGTAGCCATTCCGCCTATAGGATTCGTTTTAAAACTTATTCCACCACTTGTGAGAGCAAATCCTCCATACCCAAATGATGAAGCTAAATTTCTAACCGGATATATTCCTTCCTCATCAAAAACATATCCTCCGCCGCCAAATTCTAATCTTATGGAGTTTCTTTTAAAAGTCATATCGTGATATGGTCCTCCATCATAAAACTGACTTCTGAGCTGAAAGTGATGATCTTGACCTGAAGTTGTACTGACTTTTCCTGCGTTTAATACATCTTGAAAAGTCGATGCTACTGGAGTACCAGTAACAGTAATATTCCCAGTACCTACAATGCTTTGACCATTGATTGTTTTAAAATCACCGGTTGCAGACACTGCAATATTCCCAGTACCAATAATGCTTTGACCGTTGATTGTTTTAAATTCACCAGTTGCAGACAATACAATATCTCCACTACCTACAATGCTTTTTCCATTGATTGTTTTAAAAGAATCTTCGTAAGTAACAGCACCTCCTAATGGATTAAATCTTACTTGAGTAGTTTGATTTATAGGACCATCCAACATGAATGATACATTATGTCTTCCTTCTGAAAAAGCGAAATGATAAGGATTTGCATTAAAACCTCTATCTCCTTGATAAGTATAAAGATTCCATTCACCTGCATCTAATCCTATTTCATTAATTTCGCTTTCGGTAGGACTTATAGGAATTGTTCGGGAAAGATTAACATTGTTTTTATTAATTAAAACCTTAGTTTCTCCATCATCTCTTAAAAAACCTTTCTCTGTAATTGTAATACTATTTTTATCAATTAAAGTTTCTGTTACAGTAGGTTTTATAGCAGTATTCCTAGAAAGATTAGCATCGTTTTTACTAATCAAAGTAATTATTCCCCCATCTCCTCCTCCTTCTTCGTAAAAACCTTTTTCTGTAATTGCAATACTATTTTTATCAATTAAAGTTTTTAATTCGGTAGGTCCTAAATCATTAACTCCATTTTCTAAAATAATGATACCTTCTTTAGTAATTGAGGTTTTAATATCAGTTGCAGTAGTATTAAATATAACTTCTTTATCAGTTATAGTAGAGCCAATCGCTGCCGCTTTATCTAAACTAATATCTTGTGTTGTTGCTAAAATATAATCACCAGCCACATCTGGAGCAGGCACATATATATTTGATATAACCTTAGGCTCATTTATTTTCAATTCTGTTTTTATAGTTCCATCTGGGTTAGATTGAATCATTCTTATCTTTCCCTTTTCAGTAACATAACTCCCTACAGAAGTTGAAGTAGATGATGCTACAATTGCCCCCATATTTACTCCGTCAGTTTTTCCTACTATAAAAGCTCCTTTTTTTGAAGTATCTACAGGATCTTCTACAGAAGCAACTGCCGTACCTCCCATATCTACAGTACTCTTAGTAACTACATCCTGAAAATTCTGTGAACTTCCACCAAACTCACTTCTGGGAACAGATTTTATTTCGTTGTTCACATCGTGAACCAATACGTTATCTACTGTTTCTCCTTTATTTATGGTATTTAGCTTTAATGCTTTATTTATTTTATAAGTATCTGTTGATGATTCTTTTTTTGTAATCTCTTTCATTTATTTTAATTGTTTGGAGTTAAGCTGTTGCAATGACGTTTAAAACAAAGCAATTAGTTAACCTGTATAGAAAACACTATAGAGGAATAGTATGTAT
Source organism: Flavobacterium sp. AJR (assembly GCF_002156885.1). Taxonomy (NCBI): domain Bacteria; kingdom Pseudomonadati; phylum Bacteroidota; class Flavobacteriia; order Flavobacteriales; family Flavobacteriaceae; genus Flavobacterium; species Flavobacterium sp. AJR. Next base: position 27,243 of record NZ_NCWQ01000020.1, read on the forward strand.
TTGCAGAAACATTCCCATTAAAGGCAATCGTTTGATTAACCGTATTGTTATAAGTGCCCTCAAACACCTTACATACAGAGCCTGGAGAGCCAGAATTTGAAGATAAAGTTATATTTGATATACCTATTAATCTACCATCTACAGGAGAATTAATTCTAAAAGAATTAGGTAGAGCAACATCAAAACTTAGTCCCTGAACTAGAGATGTAACAGCCAAAGAATAATTAAGTGTAATTGTAACTATATTCCCCACCTTAACCCAATAAGATTTAGAATAAGTTAGAGTATGAACTCCAAGATTTGGACTTTCTGGAATAAAAGTTCCTGACGATCCGGATAATGCCTCTAATGTTGATACACTACCATCTGCCATTAAATATTGAGTAGGTAATCCGCCAAACTTTATAAACTTCCCTCCCATGACATCACCATTTTGAAGTACAGAAAACCTCTCCGTTAAATTATCTTGATATGAAACGAATTTGGCGCCTGTAACACCTATTGGGTTTACAGATAAATGACCTATTCCGTTGGTAGGAACTGACGTATATATACCTACTTTACCATTGGCAGATGATATCTCCATGGAATTATTACCTGTTACAGGCAGAATATCTACTTGTTTACCAAGCCCATTATTAAACAACTTTCGACCTTGGATAGATTGAAATCCTGATATCTTTACATTTTGTGCATCAGCAATATTTACTGCATCTACAGTTGCATATTTAGTTCCTGTTCCATCATAATTCAATGTATTCTGTTTATTAGCTACATTTTCAGGAACAAATCCTATTACAGATTGCTTTCCGTCCAAAGCAGTTTGTAATCCTGTTACTGTAGCTATAGCTTGTGAGCCCGTTTGATTTGCTCTATTTAGCAAATAAGCGTCAGTTTGATTTGCTGTTGCTCCAGTTGCTATACCATCGAGTTTAGTTTTTTCGGTTGGAGAAAATAAACCAGCGTTTGCTGTAGTTGCCAATGGAACTGTTGCAGGAGTTCCTGAACTTGGTAAAACGGTTCCATTAGTTGGTGAAGGTAAATAGCTCAAATCGACAATACCGCCAAACTCACTTCTTGGAACATACTTTACAATCTTATCAGTACCTCTTACTAATACACTATCAGATTTAGCGCCTTCATTGACAGTATTTAGTTGTAATGGTTTCTCTATAGAATATGTTTTTTGAGCAGTAACTGTAAATGATACCACTAACAATAAAAACAAAAATATTTTTTTCATCTTTTAAATTAAATTATTGTGTACACATCAAAACTTTCTATTTGAGTAATATCTCCACCCAAATAATTTCCTGTTATCCAACTCGCATCAACATATCCTATAACCATATCTTTTGCCTCTAGCACATAAGCATTTGCAGGATTAGAATTATCAGGATGTTTGAACACAAAAAGTTTACCTGTTGGGACAAAACCCATTTTTCCAAATAGTTCAGCGTGTGCATTTGGATCCGTTGTATGTTCCTCAAATAAAGTTTTATCTAATTTTGCTTTGAACAAATTTTCGTGTGCCAGGGCATCTCCAATATGCGCATCAAACTGTGATTTCTCCGCTTTAGCATTTAACGTTGTCGACAAGTTTGCAATACTACTTTGTGGTATTTGCTCGTCTTTATGCCAAAACGATTGCCATGATGCCCAAAATTGGGCTTGTGTAGGTTTTAAACCTGTTTTAAACCAACTTAAAATGGTATTTATATCTGTTGCCATATTTTTTTATTCTATTTAATAAATATTTTGGATGTTATGATGAGATAAAATGCTCTGCTCTTTATGATAAAAAACAGAGCATTTATTCTAGATTATTTGATTATGGAATTTGTTTGTTTTTTACATCAAACTCATTCCTATGATGCCCGAAACAGGGCTTGTATAAGTTTTAAACCAACTTAAAATAGTATTTATGTCTACCATTATCCAACGTACTCAATAAACATGACTACTCTGTATGGATTCATGATTGAGAAAGCAACTCCATATCCTGCAGAGTCTGTAGTTCTCGCCATTTGCCAACCTGCATTATCATTATCTGAACGATTTGAACCATATTTACCTGAAATAGGAACAGTACCTCCAGCTTCTGAGTAATAAATATCATAATAACCGTGAGTATGTGCTGGCATTTCGCTTTCATAAAGCTGCTTGGTTTTAGCACCACCAATTTTACCCATCGTGTTAAATTCAGCTTGAGAAGCATCAAACCCAACAGGCATACGTCCACGCCAATTAACTACTTCTGCCCAGCCAGCAGGTATTTGGTTTGCGGGTTTATTCCACAATACCATCCCTCCTCCTGATTGAAAAACTGCATTTTTTCTTTCTAAAGCTTCAAGTCTAGAAACTAAATCGCTAGGAATTGCTTTGGTCTCAATTGGTTTTTTAAAACTTGCCCACGACCATGATGTAGCTGCTGTACCAAAAGTGGCATAACGAACGCTGTACACATTTTTTGCACTACCATTTTCAAATTCTTTACTAATAGGTTCCTCAATTATGATAACATTTGCTGCAACATAACCTCCTCTAAAGGGTATAACTTCATTGTTTATTACAACAACTCCATCTGCTACACTAGATCCTGTAATGCCACAACCGGAAAGAATAGATAGATCTCCCGCTATATTACCTAAATGATTGAAGATTTCGTAAGCCGTTTGTAACTCCTGAAGTCTTTCTGTTTTTAGTGGAAAACCACCTGCCTGGTTATAATTTATTTTATTCATTACTTGCTTATTACTTTACTGCGTATACCGCCTGCTTTATAAAATTTCACATGAGCTTCTATGCCCTCTAATCTTGTTTTGTAGATTTGTTCTGGTACTGAGACTATAAAGTCTAATCCTGTATCAGCTGTTTCTACTTCGGTTCTTAACCAAATTGTTTCGGGCTCCGTTTCCAGATTTACATATTTATCAAACCCTTCTCCTTCTGTATATATATAAGTTGTAGTATACAGATTTCCCTTCTTTATCTCAATACGTTTTTGTTCTTCATCAAATTTTAAATTCAATGATTTTCGTAAATGGCAAACTTGTCCTGTGTGATAAAGTCTAAAAATGTTTTCATTTCGAGCTATAATCCAATCATCATAGATTGCAGTTATAGGTTTCATTAGTATCTGAACAAAAGCCATAAAAGCCGGTTTTCGCAAAAAAGTGGGCAATAACTGTATTGCCAGCATATTAAAATTTACTTTATACCACATACTCTATACCTTTAAAATCAGTAATTTTAAAATAACCACTATAAGGTATTGTCGAAATAAAAATATTCTGTGGTTTACCGTAATCACCCGTTTCAGGATTAATCCAGGCACTAGTAGCACCTACAACTGTTGCATCCAGAACTCCTTCAACCGATTGTAATTTATCAACCAAAGCCGATAAACGTAAATCCCCATCAAACGGAAGTTCTTTCATAAATTCCTGAATTGCATTTATTACGGGGTATTCCCCATCTTTAATTCTCATTCCAGTGCTATTCAACAACATCGCGTCACGCTTAATTTGAATAGATAAATTCAAAAGATCTGGTTTATAATTTAGCACTGTAACCCTAACTCCCGCAACTTTTATTTCGTTTATATAAGCATCGAAAGCTTCTTTTTGCAGGTCATTTATAGGAGCTAAAACTTTGTCACTATCTTCACCTGCAATTTTTATAATCACACGACTACTTTCGGGAGCTTCATTTACTGCTGCATACTTCACAATCTTCGAAGCTTCTATTTTTGAGACTTCAGCTTCGTTTCCATCCTTATCTTTATTATTGAAATAATCTTCGTCTTTTACTAAATCAAATCCATATTGAAAACGTAATGCCATAGTACGATACCAAGGCAGCGTTCCTGATTTTTGATTTGCAAGTTTTTCATCAACCTCTTTTTTATGTTGATCAAAGAAAACTTCCAACATCCATATAGCCGTAGCTACAATAAAAGTGAATAATCTTGCTATAGATGTTTTACTTGTGGATGTTATTGATGTGAGTTGTCCCGAAAGAATTTGATTTGCACCAACGGCCTCAATCATTTTTGCTTGTATTTCTGATATACTTCTTGCCATTTTTTTATCTTACTATAAATGTTTCTTCTATTATCATTTCGCCAATACCTTCGTCGTTTGCAGAGATTGGTCCCGAATAATTAAATGCCGGAACATGTTTCTTACTTGTATAAAACCCTACAATGTCCGAGTCTTTTATAACATCGGCAGGTACTTCTAAAATTCTTTTAGGCTGTAATTCTTCGGTTATACTCCAATCGTTTGCAACAGCCATTGCTACAACACTTTCGATTGTACCGCAATGATGTAGGGTAAAATCTATTAACGATTGGTTATGTAATACTGTTTCTTGCATTGGTACGTAATGTTCTGTTTTCTTTTTTTAATTCGGTAATCTCCTGTTGCTGTAATTTGATTTTTCTATCCTTCAGCTTGAGTTCTTCTTCCAGGAGTAAAACTTTTCTGTTCATCATATCTTCAAACTCTTTATACCGGGTTTCATATCGGTTTTTTAAGTCGTCAAGAATTTCTTTATAATGTCCGGATAGTTTAATATCATTTTCAATAGCCGTAGTATCAGCATATTGTTTAGCCTGCAAAACCTCAACTTTTAGCTTTTCTACTTCTTGCTTATATTTGCTTTTGGCAAACAAAAAAGTAAAATAACCAGTACCTCCAGCTGTTATTAATCCGGTTAATGCAATTGTAATTTCATTCATTTATTAACTAATTGTATGAATTATTGTTCCAGTAACGCTTCCGTTTGGAGCAACAAGTCCGGCTTGATATTCGATTTTAGCATTTTTAATTTCTTCAATAATTGCTGTGGCCAACTTTAATGAAATCCTGTCCAGACTTGCTTCGTGATCAGATTTTTCTTGTTGCTCATCATCAAATGCAGTACGGATTTTGTTTTTTAATCTATCTACGCTTAACATTATTTATCTTTTAAAAATTGATTAAACCTATCTTCAAGAGCCGTAAAATCGGCTAAGTTTATTAAGCTTATCGTTGGTCCGTTATTAGTTGTGAATTTTAAATTCTTAATTGCTGTTATCAAATCAGCCATCAATTTCTTTAAATTTTCATTTTCCTTTTTAAACAAAAAACCATCTTTGTCTACCTGAAATTGAACTTTATCAATTGCAAGACTTAAGCTTTCTATTTCCGAATAAACCTCAACATACAATCGATGTAAATCTTCATTAATCGGACTTACGATAACGGAGCTATCTTTTTTTGGAAACAAATAAAATTTTTGATTGCTCTCGTTTATTATCGAAGCCAATTGTACATCGGCATATTCCAGTTTTCCGTCTGATATCTTACATGTTCCTTTTTCTTTATCAACAGAAATAACATGCGCAATGAAGGTGTCGACATCTCGTTTTTTTATTTTTCTAAAAGCGTCCTGCAAATCTTTTTCCATTACAATCTATTTCTTATGCTTACTTTTCTTCTTGCTCCACTCATCCCAAAAGTGGTCACTACTTTATTAATAAAGTAACTTCCTTCTCTGTCTGTGTGTTCTTTGTCTATTAAAACAGCTTTCATGCCTCGTGTGGCATAGGGAATCAAAAAACTAGTTACATCCCCATTATAACCATCAAATCGTAATTTTTCGAGCTCAGCTTTTACCAGTTCTTTTAATTGTGCTTTGTCTGAAGCTATCGAGGTTGTATAAGTTCTTTGTTCCCCATCTTTATCTCCTTCCTCAACAATAGTTCGCTCATTGGTTTTGGGATCTATATAAGTATATTTCACCATGATTTTTCGGTCTTCTTTGGTTTTGTATTCCAAATTATTTTCGACCAAATTGTAGTTTAAATCATAACTAGCTACTTCGCCAATATTCGTTAACTCTTTCAAGCCACAATGCAACTTACCTTCATCATTTATAAAAGAGGTAAAACCAAACTCTTGTTTTAATTTTTCCAAAGCTTGAGCTCCATTTTCATTAATGATCCACTTCTCCAGATCAAAACCCAGAACAGGATAACTAAGTTCGATACCTGTATCTTTTACTATTTCTTTTAAAATATCTTCTAGTGTGACTTTTTTATCCCAGCTATTACTTACATTCTTTCTACGAAGTTTCCACATCGCATCTTCACAGTGAATTTCCAGAGGTATTTTCGGACTGATTTTTTTTATATATCCCACAAATTCCACTTTCGAAATTTTACCTTCATAACCCAAAGTAATTGTTACCTTGTCTCCAACTTGTAATGCTTTTTCGGTAAACTTCTGTGCTCCATTTTGCTTTATTTTAAATTGGGTTGGCAATTTTATAATTGCTGTATCACTCAATTCATCAACAGATTTGGTTATTTCGATTTCATTAACAGCATTAAAGACATAACTGGATTCTTCTGCGCCTCCATTGACTTTGGTAAACACAACTTTACTTTCAAGTAGAAACATTTTCTTGTGTATTTATTAATTCGTTTTTTGTCTTATTCTTTTCGTCTAAATCAGCATAAAAATCCTGATCACTAATTGCCGAAATCGTATATTTTTGCATTCCTCCTTGCCCCATCATATCCTCAAACTGAATATCTTTGATTACAATTTTCCCAATGCCAAATAGTGTAAAAAATGGATTGCTTTTTATCTCAAGCGCTTCATTTATTTCTACCATATTTCTTAATGTGCTTACTTGCTGAGAAGGATATGAATTAGGATTTTCATCATCAAAACAAATTCCTTTTATAGAAATCGTATAATCTTCGGTATTGATATATTCTTTTACAGTTCCTTTACGATACTTTCCTACTGTGGCAGTTTCAACAATTGTTTTGCTTAATCCCAACGAAATTAAAGGCTCATTTGGCAATTCATAATCAACACCTTTATAAGTAAGTGTAAGAGTCAGAAAATATTTCCCTCCCGAAAAATTAGAAGCATTGATAGAGTTTAGGTCTATTTTCTTTCCGTTCTTTTTTATTTTCAGTTTTCCACCTTTTGTACTAACATCAAACAAGAAACCCGGATATCCTGGACCAACATAATCTAGAAATGCTCTAGCTGTAATTTCTTTTATATTAAATTCTGCCATTATACTGCTGTTTGCATTTGGTTAACACTATTCACGGCTCTTAAAAGCATTTCTTGTACTTTTTCGCCCAAATTACTTATCCCTTTTTCGGATGACTCCACGTAAATTTTAGTGTCGTCTTGTAGTTTTTGTATGTTTATTATAATATTAGTTCCTTTAGCTCCTCCAGACACAATTGAATCAGACGAACCTATATTATTATCTTTAGCTCCTTTTAACATTTTGGCTTTTCCAGGATTTACTTTAGTATCTGTTATAGCATTTGTTTTTGCACCTGCCCCGCCAAACGTATCTTTTATCTTTTTAAAATCTCTTGAAATTCCTGCAGTATCTACATTAATTTTAACCTGGCTAAATTCATTTCTCGCTTTAGCGAAAGAGTTATCTGCTTTGGCTTTACCAGCAGTAATCGAGTTTTCACGCATTTTAATGTCTCCATTAATCTGAGCAATCATCTTTAGGTTCTCAGAGCTATCGCCCATACCTACTGCTTCTTTAAATTTGTACCAGCCAATTTTTATTTTGTCGATACCAATCATAAAATTTTGTATCAACGTATTAAATTTGGCTTGTGCAGTCTCTGTAAAACCATCCCATAAAAATTTAGCACCACTAACCACATGTCTCCAGCTCTCGCCCCAACCGCTTGTGTATTTAATTATCATTCCGATAACTAATGCAAGCGCCATAATTCCGACTATAATCCAGGTAATAGGAGAAGCTGCCATTATCGCATTAAAAACAACCATAACACCACTATAAATAGCTACAGCATTAGACAATAACAACCATGCTCCTGTAAGAATCAGAATTTCGGTTGCAAAAGGTTTTAATGTATCAATGATAAACTTCAATCCGGTTGTTAGCCAACTCACTACTAGCAAAACACCAGTCATTACGAGTCCAAAACCATCTAATATTGCTCCTACTTCGACAAAACTAAAAGCCGATTTTATAAAATCTCTCAATGATAAAACTACTGGTTCCATCATTTTCCAGAGAATACTAAACCAGGTTGCTATATTGGGCAATTGAGATGTTAAGAAGCTTAGTCCTTCATTCATCGTAGTAAGGATGGTCATAAATAAACCAGAAGCGTCACCACCTAGCGAAACCAAAAAAGTATTCCAAGCGGTCGTAAACACATCTAAATTTGCTTTAAGCTTAATAAACTCATCACTTATCCCTCCTTTTACACCATTAAGCTTTTCATATTCTACTCGGGCATCAAAAACTTTTTTCCCAAATTCAAAAATGGCCTCAGGCGAAAAAGCTCCTTTTATTTTACCTCCAATCTCCATTAACTTGGTCTTAAAAAAACCCATCGAAGTGGCACTTTCTTTGACTTTTTCATTAAAATTATGTACAGAGTTATCTACCTGATTAAACGAGTTATTCATGATATCTATCTGATTTATCGTAATTCCAAGGGATTGGGCCACGTTCAAAATTGGGCCGTTTGCATTTTGTATGCTTGTAATATAGTCGTAGGGGCTCATGATGGTATTTGTGAGGTTTCTTTTTCTTTGGTTCTGATAAAATGTAAATTCTGAATTTCTTCTGCCCAATCTTCATCACTCAGTTTATGAGGTTTAGGAATGTGCATATAGAATTTTAAATACGCATCAAATAATCGTATGTCGATATTCTCTGCAATTGAAAAGGAAGAGGTATCATCGGTATCGATGATAGCCCCTTTTAAAGCTTTTTTAGCGTTGCCACTTTTTTATTTTGGAGTTTTTCTATTGCCTGGTAAAGCGGGAATCTAATCGAAGCATTTTCTCTATCATTAAAGACATCATCTTTCTTGATACAAATCATTTCGAATAATTTTTCCTGAGTAACAAATGGTTTTGCAGAAGGGTTTTTCTTTTCGGCAGTTTTAATATCCTGACGTGTAATTACTCTAACGGTGCATTTTTCTTCACCAATTACAATAACCGAGTTGTTTCCTTCTGAAGTTATTTCGGCATCATCAAAATTGAAAAAATTGGCAAGCTCTTTACGTGCTGCAAAGAAGTAATCATCATTTGTCTTGATTTCTTCATCTCCGCCAATAAATAATTCGTTTAACATGACCTCTCCAAAGGTCATTTCGCCATCTTTTTGCATAGCACTAAAAGCATGCTTAAAAGTTGTCATTTTCGGTTCGCGTAAATAAGCTACTTTATCCTCTACAGGAAGCTCATAAATTTGACCGTATTTTTCTTTCCACTCATTAATTTGTTCTTGTTTTATTTGCTGTTTCATTGTTTGTTTTATTTAACCAACCAAAACATTTAAACTGTTTTGGTTGGTTGGATTAGGATTATTATTGTTGTGCTTTTACACCTAAAAAGACAATTGGCAATTCGACTACCATGTTTTTGTCTCCTTGTTTCATGCTTTTCTTAGTTTCGGTAAATTCGCAACCAGTTAAAACATCAATTACCGTTTTTCCTCCATCAGATGGAACGTAAGAAACGATAACATCAAAAGTTAAGTCAAGGATATCAGCGTTTGGAGCACTTAAAACCATTGCTTCCAATTCGCTTTGCCAAATAGTAATTTTTCCTTCGTAAGATTTATTACCACGTGTTACTTTGTGAGGGTTGTTACCACGACCTCTTAAAGTTTCCTTTTCCTGTTTTACAGTGTATTCAACTTCTGTAATTCCTTCTATAATTCTGCCTCCAATTGAGATGGAAACATCTGACCAAGCGTATTGCTTGCTGCTAAATGTGCTCATATTTATTCTAAATTTGTTGTAAATCCGATGTTTACAGTTATATAATCGCTATAACCTACTGGCAATAATTGTAAGGCAATATTCAAGTTGTTAGTCACCAATACATTTTGGTTTTCGTCGATATATGCCTTTACACCAGATAATTTTCCGTTTTGAACCATTAAACCATCGATTTGTCTTTCGATAGCATTTTGCCATGATTTAATCGTAACCGGGTGAATTTTTCCAGCATCTGTAACCGGAATTTCGTCTGATAATTCATCAACCAAAGTATCGTAAGCAATAAGTACTGCTTCGTCCATTACTAAACCTCTTGATAAAGTATTGAAATCATCTGTAGATCCAGTTAAGGTTGCATCGCTTGTAAAATAATAACCAGAACGGTTAGCAAAACTGCGTAAAAAGATATATCCTTTGTTATGGATAGCATTCCAGGAAGTATCAAGGCTTTCTGCTTTAGATCCATCAGTAAAATAAGCGGTAAAATCTTCTACCGGACCATCTTTTACACGAGAGATTTTTCTTTGAGAAGGAATACTTGCAATTCTTCCTAAAGCCAAACCTACAGAAGCTTCTTTAGAACCATCTGTGTTTGCCAACAAAATAGATACTTTGTTAAAACTTGCAGTGGTGTAATCTTTTAAGTCGGCAACAATTCCAGAGAATTTATTTCCCGAGATAATTGTACGAACCGGGAAATACCTGTCTGCATAATCTTGATTTAACGCTTGCGCTTTTGCAACAGCAAGAGCAACATCGGCGTCTAATCCGTTTGTGATTGTTTCGGCAGTTCCTGATTTTTTAAGAAGTCCTAAAACTCTAATTTTTCCAGATGCATCAGCCAAAAGCTTTTTTGCATAAGGTTTTGTCAAATCGGCCATATCTTCCATTGTAATGGTCGATAAAACAAGCATGAACCAAAGTTCTGCTCCTTTTTTGGCTTCGTCGTAAAATGCTTTGATATGCTTGTAAGCAAAAGCATTTGCACCTGTCTCTTCGATACCAAGATTTACTGCTTCATCAAGCGAGAAAATCTGATACGAACTACCTACAGCAACTTTTCCAGTTCCTGTAACTGTAACTCCAGTTAATACCAATCCTGGTACTTTTTGAATGTCTGATTGTAACAACCCTAGACCCTTGCTAGAGATGTTGAATTTTATATTTGGTAAACTCATACTATTTTAAAAAATTTAATTATATAACAAAATGCAAATCCGAGTAAAAAAGCAATTCCGATATGGATAAAAGAATATCCAGTTTTTTGCTTGCTTTCTATAGTGTTGTTTTTAATAACATTTGAACTCTCTTTTTTGAACTCATTTTTTATCTTGGCCACTATTGCAAGACTATCACAGGTTGCGGATATCGAAATTGTATCATGTACAATTTTTAATTTAACCTTTGCCTGAGCGTTTTTCTGAACGTAAAAAATGGGTTGTGAATCTGTTTTCAATTGGCTCTTTGCAACCAATTCAGATAAAGGGATTCTTAGTTCCGTTTCTGCTCTCGGAGCATAAACTGTAGTATCTTTATAGATGACTACTTTTTCAGATGTTATTTGAGTCTGATTTTCGGTTTTTTGAGTTTCCTGTCGCGTCGTACGACAGGAAATCAACAAACAACTAAAAATAAACACTGATAACAAAAGTGTTTTTTTATACATGTTGATATTCTTTTTTAGCGTCAAAACTTGGGCATGCTTTCTTTACATTCGGAAAATCTCTGTGTCCCTGAATAATAGCTTTCGGAAATTTTTGTTTCAATTCCGTAAGCAATTTTAACAAAGAAGCTTTCTGGGCAAGCGTTCGATTATCTTTAGGAACAACCTTTTCGTCGATTCCACCTACATAAGATATGTTGATGCTTTCATGGTTAAATCCTTGTACACCATTCGAAACCTGTTCTATTGGCAATAAAGAAACTACTTCCCCATCTGGCTTTATAATAAAGTGGTAACCTGGCATTCTCCAACCCAATTGATTTTTCCAGTAGTTCTGTATGCTACTTATTGATGTGTTTTGAGAGGTTGCTGTGCAATGCACGGCTAAGTACTTTATTAGTCTCACTTTGTTTTTTTTATTCTCGTTTCGTTACCCTCCTTTTGGTTTTACTTAAACAAGTAACTCGTATTAAAAAGTAATTTTCCGATTGATTTCTGAGGCAAAGTTGTGGGCTTTTCTGCTGCAAAAAAAATAGTCTTCCAATCCTTGTATCAGACAAATACAAAGTTTGGGGAGATTTTATACAAGCTTTGGAACGTAAATTTTATGGTACGTATCTAAAGCCGAATTTTGCTTTATGAATGATATAATAGTAGACACAAACGGGGATTTAGGCTTCCAGAACGGAGACCTATTGATTGGTTTTTCAGAAAACCTGCATCAAGAACATATCTTGATTGCCAACAAAGGCGAGTATCGTGAATTTCCTGAACTGGGAGTAGGTATTTTGCAAATGTTAAACGACGACAATTACATGAACGTTTTAATTGAAGCCAAAAAAAATCTGGAATACGATGGTATGAAGATTAATAATATTGAGCTCAATGACGATGGGAACTTAAATGTCGATGGACAATATAAATAGACTTTAAAGAAAAGTCTGTTTTAAAGAAATTAATAAAAAGCTGCTATACATCAGCTTCAAATTGTTATGCCTATACTTCAAGTGTATTTGGCAAACTAATCACGTAAAAACAAAATTTTAAATGACACCACGTAACGAATTATTTGTAAAAATAAAACAAGCCTTAAAGACAATTCCAGAATTGGGATTGGTCGATTTGCAACGCAAACAAATTTCTAATCCTGTCTCTGGCGATCCTGTTTATTGGACCGCTGCTTTTATCGAAATAAATAGTATTGCCTGGCAAAATATGCCCGAAAGTAATCAGGAAGGAGATTGTGTTGTAGAAGTACTTTTGTATTGTAAAAATGGCTGGATCGACCATCTTAATATAACAGTCGAAAATCCGGATGAATTAGCCGAGTTTAATTTAATCCATAAAGTATCCGAAAAACTTCAGCATTTAAAAGGAAGTTTATTTGCTCCATTATTACAAGTTAATGAAGAAGTTGATAATGCTGTAGATGGTTTTATGAGTTACAAACTATCATTTAACACTACTATTTGCAGAGAAATAAATCCGTTATTTTCAAACAAAAAACTAAGCATTATTTCTTAGGCATAAAAAAACCTCCTGAAAAGGAGGTTCTTTGGACGCTAATATTATAAATCAAATTTTGAACACTAATTACACTAATTTGCACTAATCTTAATAGTTAACTTAGTTTGTGTAATTAATTCCACAAACTAATTAGGGACAATTCGTATTTAAAGCATTTTTGTGTTTAAACGCCATTTAAATGCTGTTTAAAACATTTTTAATTGGCTGTTTTTATTTGAATCTTTGAGGTTGTCGTTGTAAATACCTTCGTAGTTTACAATAGCATCAACGGTTCTTGTAGATAAAAAATATTTTTTCGCAACTTCCTCAACTACAGCATCAATCCTCCATTTAGGGTTCTTTGCCATTAATGAATAAAAGTGCTTACGTACTAAATTATTTCTTTCGAGAAGTCTTTCCTTGCGTGTCATATTACAAAGATAAACAGACAATTTTAATTCTGCAAGGCGATTTTTTTTGACTCTCTAAATGGCTTTATTAGCCTATTTATTACATATTTTTGTAATATTGAAGTCTATTACTTATTTATGTAATTATTTAAATAATCTGCTTTTATTCTTCTTGTAATTGCTTAATCATAAAGAGTAATCCTGCCAGAACTAGATAAGTTAGGATTAATCCAAACGGAATTAAAATTGGTGACGAAACCAACCACCAACTCCAAGTAATTACATCGGTTATTTTTAAGATAGTGAAAACAATTGTTATTATTGTTAAAAAACCAATGATGTCTAATTTTGCTTTTCTATTGCTCATACTTTTTTTATTTAATCGTTATACGTTGCTTTGATATGTTTTTTTAATCGGGGATTCTGGATGACAATTTTGGTATATTGACTAAAAGCCAACCGTTCTTTTTCGGATAAATCAGATTTGGAAATCCAATTATTTAAAGTGTCTTTATAAACCAAATGCCCATTTACTTCATACGATTCGTGATCGGTTATTGGTTTGATTGTTACGCTCATATTTTCTTTGTTTATACATAGTTTTAAGTTTAAATCTTAACCATTCGATATAGGTTTTAATCGGTTTTAGGTTTGTACCGATGAGCAATATCACTAATAAGATTATTGTATTATTCATAGCTTTTGGTTTTGTAAAAAGGGCTAAAAAATCTTCTTGCTATTTTCTCTTTATGATAATCTGGATTGTTCAAAAGCGAGCCAGTTGGTATCTTTTATTTTTTGGAGTGTAAACTGAATCTTGGCTTCAATTACTGGAGGACATTTATAATCTCTAACTTCATCTTCGGATATTTCGTCCAATAAAAAAGAGAATCTACTCAATAAAGCACCTCGCTCCTGGTTGATGCAAATACGCTGAAACTTGCTAAAAGTGGCGTGTTTTTCGGAACAATAAAGAAGGACATTGTACAAAATGTCTAAACGGGTTGTGATTTCGTTTGCTGTCATATTAGTTTTGATTTAAATTTTTGGGTAATTATTATTTTTGAATTTTATTTTTTGATATCACTTCCATGATATAACATGGCTGTTTTTTCGTTTATCGCCATTATTCCTCCAGGACATCTTCCGGCCACAAAAGCCGTTAATCCTTCTATTCGGATATAAATCTTAGCCAATTTTTTGGCTAGTTTTGCTGTAGCAGTATAAGGCTCTTTTTTCTCTTCGTGTGCCAGAAATATCATTGTTGTGTTTGGAAACTCCGAAGTAAAACGCCTAAAAGCACCATTTTTCAGTTCGTCATTATAAATCGTCATATTATCAAACAGCACAATTTTGGGCGCTTGGCGTTTAGATAATCTTTCTTTCACCACTTCTATTTCGGTATATTCAGAGAACTTTATTTTTCTCGAAGCAGGATCTATTTTGGCACGTTGTGCATTGGCTTGGAATTCTTTTCCAGTTCCTTCCTCGGCAGATATATACCAAACATTTTCATACTTGGTTAAAAATTCGGCCAGTTTAAGTGCAAAGAGCGTTTTTCCGTTTTTTTCAGCTCCGTATATAATCCAAACACCGCCTTTTTCGGGTTTGCCAAATACGTCGCCCCAGATTCCTTCAAAATCAAACTCGTCGAACTTCTTTTCAAATAATGTTTTGGGAGATATTGCTCGTGCCATTTATGCGCCTATTTTTATGAGAGTTTCTAAATATCTAAGTGTAGTTTCTTTTCCGATGCATTTATTAACCAATGTTTTGGTTTTGCTACGATCTTCTATATTGGCATTGGCAACATCACCTATTAATTGGGTATAAAAAATAGTTCTGTCTACTTTTCCATTAGGAACCAACTTGATAAATTCGTCTGAGAATCGACTGAATATTTCGGCAAAACCTACTTTCTTATTGCTGATTCCTTTCTGAATTTTTGCTCTCAATCCATCGGCACCAATCATGTACCAGCCACATGCTCCATCAGTTCCATTCCATAATTCTTTAAGTTCCAGAAATGCATTATATTCTAAATCTCCAGCTTCATCAAGAACAATCAAGGGTTTTTCGAGTGTTGTGACGTAGTATTTTAAATTGGCTTTTACATCTACATATTTCCCTTGGTTGTCTATGCCAACAGTTTTAGCAAGAAGCCTGATAAATTGTTGTTTGCTTTTGGCTTGAGAGCAATCGACATAGAAAGTATTTTTCATTTTTTTGATAATATGCTTGGTGCAAAATGTTTTACCAATCCCGCAATCATCAACCAATACCATCGATTTGCTTAGAGCCGCACAAAAATTGAGATTATCTTCTATTTCTGTATAAACCGATGTTCTGGCTACTTTCCAATTGTCTTCAAATACTTTTACCTGAAGCTCTCTTCCTAAAGTAATCCAGGTTGTATCGGATAAAATTCTTTCGATTTCTCCGTTTTTTAATCGGGAATAAATGGAAGCTTTTATTCCTTTTGACTTAGAAAAATCAGCATCAGATCCTCCATAATTTTGACGAGCTTCAATGAGTGCCAGTCTTACTTTTTGTTTAAATTCGTTTGTTAGGTTCATTGTTTTACTTTTTATTATTACATAAAATTTCTTTTCCAGCTTGGTATTGCATTTCCTTGCGGTACAATTGCAAAATCATCTTCGGCTTCATCATCAAATATTTCAACCGGCTGTTCTTCTTTCGCTTCAAAGCGCTTAATGTTCGAAAACTTAAAATTGGAATTAATCGTTCTTGGCGTATTATCTATAAGGTTAATTCTTTCTATTTTATCTCTTTGGCGTTTTGCAAAAGCTTCTACCGATGCCACATAAGAACTTTGTAAAGCTCTCGCCAGATAGTCTGCATCTGTTCTTTCTATAGATGCTCGATTGTAGCGTGGCATTTCCATTATTTCGCAAATCAATCGGTCATTTAAATACACAAAAGCCTTTATAACCTGTCCGTCATTACCATCAAGCCAGTAGACATTAACCTCTTTGCTTTCAATAATCTTCATTACATCAACCAAAGCTTCGCCTGTCAAAATCTTTCCATCTTCGGCGATTGCTCTTCTTTTTCCCTGAAGTGTTACATAACCTAACTTGCACGATGTTTCGGTTTTATAACCAATAATTGGTAAAATTGCTTCCCAGTTCGTCGGTTTTAAATCAGGATGTTGTTTGTTCAGGAAATAATCAAAACGACTCATTGTAGCATGTTCAGGATGCGGCATATTATTCCATTGTTCTATTTCCAGCATTCTTTCATTAATCAATTGGTTGTACGGAATAATTTTATTTTCTCCCGGACCAGCCTGATTGGATTCTTTTTTAGCATGCGGACGTCCAATCCATCCAAAAGCTTCTTTCTCGACATCATATCGTACTTTACCAAACATCCTTTCAATATATTTTCCACTTGCTTTGTTGGCAATAATTCGAGTACTCTGAAACATGGCACCAGGACGAAGCAGGGTATTTCTGAAACTACTATTTAATGAGCTCTCACATTCTAGTTCATTCGGCAAAGGCAAATTCCACTCCGTATAATTCCGAACCATTTGTCGGTAAAAATCAACGATAATACCCTCTTTCGTTTTCCCGTAAACCACTGTAGTAAAGCATTGAGAAGCAATATCACAACCAATATAAAACCAGGCTCTCTTTCCTTTTTCATACCAAAATGGTGGGTTTCTGTCATCAATAGATAAAATTGAACCCGAATAAACTGGCAAATCCATTTGGTGCGGAGTCGTATATTGACTCATATATTTTTGTCTGTCACCACTTCTGGATAAATGCGTCGCAATTCTGTTTTCCCATTTATTGATATAATTAATAATCGTGGTATTCGATAGTTTTTTATAGTCTTTCGGATCAAACATTTCTCCCGTTTCTTCATTAAAAACTTCGGCATAACCATTTAAAAAAGCTTCATAATTCCGTGCTATTTCTGTTGGCGTTGGTTTATGCATCTGGTTTTTAAACAAACCATTAAAAATCATTTCCGTTTTATCATCCACTTTTCTGGCATTGTTTATTTTTCCGCCATTAGGATCTTTTATAATCGGATAATACAAATCGTCTTTACAGGCTTTCAAAAGTTTTTTAAATTGCTTTTCGCTCGCTGGCAAATTGTGATTTACTTCGTGTTTAATCTTTAATGTATTATTGAAGTTCTCCACATCTTTTACCAATATTGCAATGATTCCTCGTATCGAACCTCTTAGCTTTATCCTTTCCTGTATGCGAGCCTGCTCTAGCTTTATTGCAGCATTCATGACACTTGCATTAATAATGTATCGTTCTTGTTCATCAGCCTCTAATGCATTTCCTGCTCTCTTAAACTTGGCATAATATCGAACGGCTGCAGCATCAAAATCAAAAAAAACTTCCAACGGATTATCAATTCTTCTCGGATCTCCTAAGGCGTCCTGAATTGTTGTTTTTAAACTATCAAAATCTATCAATAACTTTCGGCCATTTCCTCCTACTTGTAAACGCTTTATGCCAAAAGGTTTCTGCTTGTAACGATTAAGTTCTGATTGCAAACTTTTTAAACAATTCCAATACTCCGGAACCAATTCTTCGTGTTCTACTGCAACCTTGTTATTTGTCCACAGATATGGCATAATTGCATTTTTTTAGAAAATTTTACTTTTGTTTATTCCTGGGAGTCGAAACTAAAATCGATTTGTAGTTTGTTATTTTGTATTGAATTGCTCAATGGTTTCTTTCAGTTCTTTTTCTAGCGTTTTATAATCAACCCTTATTTTATCTGCCGTAATACTATTACGATGTCCCGATAAACATTGTCGAATAAAAAAAGGCGTAAAACCATGTTTATCAACCAATGCCTTAATTATTTGCTGGTTGTAAGTGTACCTTTTGTTTTTTTTAGTTTCTTTGTCCATTGCGTTGTTTGTTTTTTATGATGTAGCAAAGATAAAGCAAAACAAAAGCATTACGCAAGTAATTTGAAATAAATAATTTCATTTTACTTTCATATAAAACAAAACATACTGTAAATTATAGGTTTAAGAATTAAATCCTTATAAAACATCAAAAAATAGAAAGATGTATAATCAGTATAATAAAGAGCACCACGCACCTTAAACAAGCAGAAACAATACAAGTTTTTATTTATAAAGAACAAATCACAGCTGCAAATATTTAAAAATCAACCAATTAGACACAATTAAACAATTATAAAAGATGTTATTAAACGTCTTGAGTTTGATAATTTTCAGCAAAAAACTGCTCAAACTAGCAATTAAAACCTCATAAAAACATTCAAGAAAACACTGTTTTGAATACCCAAATGCAGACCCAGCCTAAAAATTAGAAGATTTAAATCAAAATCAAATCTGACTTTATTCCATAAAAAAAGCCGTAAATAAACTCGCATGAGCTTTATTTACGGCTTTTATACCTTTTTAAATCTATATATCCTTAAGCGGAACAAACTGCCATTT
>NZ_NCWQ01000021.1:0-95181 GCF_002156885.1 Flavobacterium sp. AJR
AATAAAAAATAGAAATAATGAGTATTATAATAAAAATTCACGCAAGACAAATTTTTGATTCTAGAGGTAATCCTACTATTGAAGTTGATGTAGTTACAGAAAACGGAGTTTTAGGAAGAGCGGCAGTTCCATCTGGAGCTTCTACTGGAGAGCATGAAGCGGTTGAGTTACGTGATGGTGGAAAAGCTTTTCTAGGTAAAGGAGTTTTGAATGCAGTGAAAAATGTAAATACTATTATTGCTGAAGAGTTAATTGGTATTTCTGTCTTTGAACAAAATGTAATTGATCAAACAATGATTGATTTAGATGGAACTCCAAATAAATCTAAATTAGGAGCAAATGCTATTTTAGGTGTTTCTCTTGCAGCAGCAAAAGCTGCCGCTAATGAATTAGGATTGCCTTTGTATAGATATGTAGGAGGAGTTTCTGCAAATACGTTGCCAGTTCCAATGATGAATATCATCAACGGAGGTTCGCACTCTGATGCTCCGATTGCTTTTCAAGAATTTATGATTTTTCCTGTAAAAGCAACTTCATTTTCACACTCTATGCAAATGGGGACTGAAATTTTCCATAGCTTGAAAAAAGTATTACATGACAGAGGATTAAGTACTGCTGTTGGTGACGAAGGAGGTTTTGCTCCAAATTTACCAGGTGGAACAGAAGATGCTTTGGATACTATCAAAAAAGCGGTTGAAAATGCAGGATATACTTTCGGTGACGAAATTATGATTGCTCTAGACTGTGCTGCTGCGGAATTTTATGTAAACGGTAAATACGATTACTCTAAATTTGAAGGAGAAACAGGTAAAGTAAGAACTTCTGCTGAGCAAGTTGATTATTTAGCTGAATTAGTAGCTAAATACCCAATTATATCTATCGAAGATGGTATGGATGAAAATGACTGGGACGGATGGAAATTGCTTACTGAAAAAATTGGACATAAAGTACAATTAGTAGGTGATGATTTGTTTGTAACTAATGTTGAGCGTTTATCTACAGGAATCGAAAAAGGAATTGCAAATTCTATTCTTATTAAAGTAAACCAAATTGGTACTTTAACAGAAACTATTGCTGCTGTTAATATGGCTAAAAATGCAGGTTATACTTCAGTAATGTCTCACCGTTCTGGAGAAACTGAAGATAACACAATTGCAGATTTAGCAGTTGCATTAAACTGTGGTCAAATTAAAACAGGTTCTGCTTCTCGTTCTGATCGTATGGCTAAATACAATCAGTTGTTAAGAATTGAAGAAGAATTAGGTACTACTGCTTATTTCCCTGGATTAAAAGCTTTCAAAATAAAATAATTGTAAGATTATATATTACTTTGAGCCATTCGTGAAAACGAATGGCTTTTTTTTTGAGTTTTAACAAATTCATAGCAAGATTCCTTTTTTAGTTAGTCTTAAATTCCTTAGATTTGATAAATTATTATTTAAAAGATTTATTTCCGATTATATTATGTCAAAAATAGCTACCCTAGAAGTAGATGGTAAGAAGATAGAACTTCCTGTTATAACTGGAAGCGAAAATGAATCTGCTGTCGATATTAACAAATTACGTGATTTAACTGGTTTCATTACACTTGATCCAGGATATAAAAATTCAGGTTCTTGTACAAGTGAGATTACTTTCTTAGATGGAGAATTAGGAATTTTGCGTTACAGAGGATACTCAATTGAAGATTTAGCTGAGCAAGCAAGTTTTCCTGAAGTATCTTATCTTTTGATTTTTGGTGAGTTACCAACAACTCAACAATTAGCACAATTTGATGCTGATATTAAAAAGCATACTTTGGTAAACGAAGAAATGAAAAACATCATTGACGGTTTTCCAAAAACTGCTCATCCTATGGGTGTTTTGTCTGCTTTGACAAGTGCTTTAACAGCTTTTAATCCAAAAGCTGTGAATGTAGAAAATGAAAAAGAAATGTATGAGGCTATTTGTAAAACGATAGCTAAGTTTCTTGTTATTGCTACATGGACTTATAGAAAAACAATGGGTTACCCATTAAACTACTATGATAATACAATAGGGTATGTAGAGAACTTTATGCAATTAATGTTTAAATTGCCTACAGGACCTTATGCAGCAAATCCAATTGTTGTTAACGCATTAGATAAATTATTCATCTTACACGGAGATCATGAGCAAAACTGTTCTACATCTACAGTAAGAATGGTAGGTTCTTCTCACGCTGGTTTATTTGCTTCAATCTCTGCAGGAGTTTCTGCACTTTGGGGACCACTTCACGGAGGTGCAAATCAAGCTGTTCTTGAGATGCTGGAAGAAATTAATAAAGATGGTGGAGATACAGATAAATTCATGGCGAAAGCCAAAGATAAAAATGATCCTTTCCGTTTAATGGGATTTGGTCATAGAGTTTATAAAAACTTTGATCCAAGAGCTAGAATTATTAAGAAAGCAGCAGATGAAGTTTTAAATACATTGGGTGTTGATGATCCAATTTTATCTATAGCTAAAAAACTTGAAGCAGCTGCTCTTGAAGATGAATACTTTAAATCAAGAAGCTTATATCCTAACGTAGATTTTTACTCAGGAATCATTTACAGAGCATTAGGAATTCCTACAGATATGTTTACTGTTATGTTTGCTATCGGAAGATTACCAGGTTGGATCGCGCAATGGAAAGAAATGCGTGAAAATAAAGAACCAATCGGTCGACCTAGACAAATATATACAGGTCATCCTTTAAGAGAATTCAAATCGAATAAATAAAATTCAATTTAAAGCTTCACTTAACTGTGAAGCTTTTTTTTATCTTTGTCGAAATCAAATAATAGAATATGTTACAATTAAATGTAAAGAACGAAACATCAAGATTACGGGCAGTAGTTTTGGGATCTGCAGTTCATAACGGACCTACGCCAACTATTGAGGAAGCGTATGACCCGAAATCATTGGAGCATATTAAGGCAGGAACATATCCAGTAGAGTCTGATATGGTTGCTGAAATGGATGCTTTTAATGCAGTACTTCAAAAATACAATGTGACAGTTTTTCGTCCAGAAATGATTGAAAATTACAACCAGATTTTCACTAGAGATATTGGTTTCGTAATAGATGATATTTTTGTAAAATCAAATATTTTACCTGATAGAGAACGTGAGTTAGATGCGATTCAGTATGTAATAGATCAGATGAATCCTAACAAAGTAGTTCGCCCGCCAGAAGAAGTACATATAGAAGGAGGAGATGTTATGCTCTGGAATGATCATATATTTATAGGGACTTATAAAGGAAGTGACTATAAAGATTATATTACTGCAAGAACAAATATGCAAGGAGTTGAGTTTATCAGAAATTTGTTTCCTAATAAAATAGTTAAAGAGTTTGATTTGGTTAAATCTAAAATCGAAGCTCGTGATAATGCTTTGCACCTAGATTGCTGTTTTCAGCCAGTAGGAAAAGATAAAGGGATTATTTATAGAAGAGGATTTCGTGAAGAAGCAGATTATAGATATTTAGTGAATCTTTTCGGGAAAGAAAATTTATTTCATATCGAGAGAGAAGAAATGTATTATATGAACTCGAATGTTTTTTCGATAGATACAAATGTTGTTGTGTCAGAGAAGAACTTTACCAGATTAAATAATTGGTTAAGAAGTAATGGGTTTGTTGTAGAAGAAATTCCATATGCCGAAATAGCCAAACAAGAAGGATTATTGAGATGTTCGACATTGCCTTTAATTCGAGATTAATTTAATATCAAAAAAATGAAACAAACTACAAACGCAATAGTAATGATTCGCCCAGTGGCATTCCGTATGAATGAACAAACGGCAGTAAATAATTATTATCAAAAAGTGTTAGACGGACTTTTGCCAGCTACAGTAAATGCCAAAGCGCAACAAGAGTTTGATGCTTTTGTTGAGAAGTTAAGAGCAGTTGGAGTAGATGTAACCGTCGTAGAAGATACTCTAAATCCAGATACGCCAGATAGTATATTCCCAAACAACTGGGTTTCTTTTCATGAAAATGGAGATGTAGCATTGTATCCTATGTTTGCAGAGAATCGTCGTCAGGAACGTCGTGAAGATATCTTAGATACTCTAGAAGAAAAAGGATTCGAAATAAATAATATAGTTGATTATACATCGGCAGAGGAAGATGGTTTCTTCCTAGAGGGAACAGGAAGTTTGCTTTTAGATAGAGCAAATGGAAAAGCATATTGCGCCTTGTCACCAAGAGCAGATGAAGAACTGTTTATAGAATTCTGCGAAGATTTCGATTATGCACCAGTAATTTTTGAAGCATTTCAAACTGTTAATGGAGAACGAAAGCTAATTTATCATACCAATGTTATGATGTGCTTAGGAGAAACATTTGCAGTGATCTGTGCTGATTGTATCGATGATAAAAAAGAACGAAAAATGGTTCTTGAAAATCTAAAAGCCGATAAAAAAGAAGTTATCTTAATCACAGAGGCTCAAGTGAATAATTTCGCAGGAAATATGCTTGAAGTTCGTGGAGCAAATGATAAGAAATATATTGTAATGAGTGCTTCAGCGCATCAAAGCTTAACGCCAAAACAAATTTTGCAACTAGAAAATCATGCAGAAATTTTAAGCTCAAGTTTAGATACTATCGAAGCTTGTGGTGGAGGAAGTGCAAGATGTATGATGGCAGAAGTGTTTTTGCCAAGAGCATAAGCTAAAATATGATTATACAAAAAAGGGGATAAATTCAGTATTTATCCCCTTTCTTATTTTTAAGCAATTTAATTTTACATCAAATTTCCTTTTATTATATTGATAATAGCACTTACTATATATTGTATTCCGATAGCAATTACAATAAAACCAACAATTCTAGAAATAGCAACAATCCCAGAAGCTCCAAGAATTTTAGCCAGGTAATGTGCGCTTCTAAGAATAATAAAAATTACAATAGCAATAGCTAAGATTGCGAGTGATCCTATTATAATTTCCATCGTTTGATGATGTTCCTGATAAAAAGCAATTAATAAAGAAATCGACCCAGGACCTGCAAGCATTGGGATTGCCAATGGAGTAAGAGCAATGTCATTTCTTTGTTGAGCATCGGTTTCTATTTTTTTATTTATACCTCTTTTCTTATTGAATTTGCCTGAAAGTAGTGAGAAACCAGAACTTACAATTATAATTCCTCCGGCAATACGAAGAGCATCAATGCTAATTCCGAAGAATGTTAGCATATATTGACCTACAAAAAAAGAAACAATTAAAATTAGGAAAACGTTTATCGCAGTCCATAAAGAAATTCTGGAACGCTCTTTTTTGGAGTCATGTTGTGTTAATCCTACAAAGATTGGAACAGTTCCAATTGGGTTTAGTACCGAGAAAAGAGCGGCAAATAAGTAAATAAATAGATCCATAAAGTCTTGTTTAGTATTGTAAAAATAGTCTTTTTAAAAGATATGATTATAGATTAATCAGTAGATTCTTGTTTTTATTGAAAAATAACTAAACTTTTTAAATCATTCAAGAGCTTAACCTTTTTGATTACTTTTGTAGAATACAATAAAGACAATGAAAAATAAAAAAACAGTAGTGCTTGGAGCAACTACAAAACCTGATAGATACGCTTTTTTGGCCATAAATAAATTAGTAGAGAAAGGACACACAGTATTGGCTATTGGTCAAAATACTGGAGAAGTTGCTGGAGTGAAAATTTATACAAAAGCGATTCCGCTTAAAAATATAGATACAATTACTTTATATTTAAATCCTGCGCGCCAGCGTGATTATTACAATTACATTGTAGAAGCTAAGCCTAAACGAGTGATTTTTAATCCAGGAACCGAAAATCCAGAATTATATCAATTGTTAGAACTTAATAATATCAAAGCCGAAGTTGCATGTACATTGGTTTTACTTACTACAAATCAATATTAGTTCTATAAAATAAATAATTATTGTTTCTAGGAGCTATTTCCAGCTATCCGCTATATCTTTTTCTGGCAGAAAAAGCCAGAAAAAGGATGTCGCTTTTATCTGGGCTAGACCCAAAATAAGCAATAGTAATAATTAGTTTTAAAAAGGAATATTTAAAGCATTTAAAACTTCTGATTTTTATAAACACAAGTCGGGTAAACCCGCAAATTTACTATTTTTGCCCTCATGGAATTTTCTTCAAAATTAATAGAAAAAGCAGTCAACGAAATGTCGCAATTACCAGGTATTGGTAAGCGTACGGCTTTGCGATTGGTTTTACATTTATTAAAACAACCAAAAGAGCAAACTGGATTTTTGGCCGAAGCACTTACAACAATGCGTGCCGATATTAAATTTTGCGAAAGCTGTCATAATATTTCCGATGTTGCAGTTTGCGAAATTTGTGCCAATACATCCAGGAATCATCAAACTATTTGTATAGTCGAGGATATTCGCGATGTAATGGCAATAGAAAATACGGGACAATATAAAGGGATTTATCATGTTTTAGGAGGGAAAATTTCGCCTATAGAGGGAGTTGGGCCAAGTCAGTTGAATATAACGAGTTTAGTCGAAAAAGTAAAACTTGGCGGAGTAGCCGAAATTATATTTGCTTTAAGCTCGACTATGGAGGGAGATACTACCAATTTTTATATCTACAAACAAATAGCCGATGTAGATATTATAATTTCCACAATCGCAAGAGGTATTGCAGTGGGTGATGAACTAGAATATGCAGACGAAGTTACCCTTGGACGAAGTATATTGCAAAGAGTTCCATTCGAAAAAACCTTTAAAAATCATTAACTGATTATTTAATCAAAATCGTTATTTTCTAAATAGTAAATGAAAAGCTATATTTGCTGTTAAAATTCTACAAATGAACAAAAACTCTTTTTATCTGTTGCTGCTTATTGGAGCACTTTTCACTTCTTGTATACCATTAAATGATTTAGTTTATTTACAAGATAAAGGAGCAACTGGAACAGAAAGTAATATTGCCGCTGTAGAATCAAAACCATATCGTTTGCAAACAAATGATGTTTTAAGCATAAATATAAAAGCTATTGATCCCAAATTAGTAGCGATTTTTAATACTACAGAAAAAGCAAGCGGGCAAGGTTCTGTGAATTCAGAGGCAGGGCTATATTTTGATGGTTTTACTGTAGATGATCATGGGAATATTAGAATGCCAATTCTGGGAGAAATAAATGTTATGGGGTATACACTTGAAGAAGTGCGTATTAAAATTGAGAAGCAATTATTAGATGAACATTTTAAAGCAGAGGCTAATATTTTTGTTACAGTGAAACTTGCTGGTTTTAGGTATACAATAAATGGAGAAGTAGGGGCTCCTGGTACCAAAACACTTTTTCAGCAAAATGTTAATGTAATGCAAGCTATTGCTAACTCTGGCGATATTACAATTACAGGAAACAGAAAGGCAGTTACTATAATTCGTCAATCTCCTACAGGAGTAGAAATGCATGATATAGATCTTACGGATCTTAACGTAATGAAATCTCCTTACTACTATTTACAGCCAAATGACTATATATATGTAAAACCACTCAAGCAAAAAACTTGGGGAACAGGTAAAACAGGAATTGAGTCTATAGGAACAATAATTACGATAATATCTTTGGCAACAACTACATTTTTACTTTTAAAACTTTAAAAACCTACTAATAAAATGTTAGATATAAAAGATTTTTCGATTTTTGATAATCAATCAAGTTTTGATTTGAAAGGATTTTTATTAAAAATCGGAGGGTATTGGAAATGGTTTTTAGTGAGTTTGATTATTGCCTTTGCAATTGCCTATCAAGTAAATATTCGTAAAGAAAAAATTTATGGAATGGAAACTTTGATTTCCATAAAAGAAGAAAATAATCCTTTTTTTACCTCAAACACAAGTTTAGTTTTTAATTGGGGTGGAACTTCAGATCAAATGAGTAGCACAACTACAGTGTTGCAATCAAGATCCCACAACGAGCTAGTTGTAGATAAACTACAATATTATATAGACTATTTAGAACAAGGAGAATATAATTTGGTAGATGCTTACGGAGCAGTTCCTTTTTATATAGCTATCGATAAATCTAAAGGACAACTTGCTGGTTCATTAATTAGTGTTAAGTTTTTAAGTGACAATGAATACGAAATCAGAATTCCTTTTGAGGGTAATTCAGTTTCATTAATTACTTATACCAATAATTCACGTAGTAATACAGCAGTAGAAATTGGAGAATTTGTAAAGAAGTATAAAGTTGGTGAGCAAGTCTCGTTGCCTTTTCTGAATTGGAAATTGCAAATTAATGATAATCCAGGTTTTTATAAAGGAAAAGAATATTTTATAAGATTTAACGATTTTGATGGAACTGTAGCGAGATATAGAGGAGTTAATGTGCAATCAGACGAAAGAGGTGGTTCTATACTTACTTTAGGAATGCAAGGTACCAATAAAGCAAGAATGGTAGAGTATTTAAATTCTACCGTAAAAATGTTAATGAAAATCCAACTTGACAGTAAGAATCAGTTTGCTACAAATACGATTAGTTTTATTGACAGTACACTTGTGGCAATGGAAACTCAGTTAAAGGAAACAGGAGATGAGTTAAAGTCATTTAGAAAGGGCAAAAATGTTTATAATATAGAAGAAGGAGGAGCTAAGTTTTCGGAC
The DNA here is from genome assembly GCF_002156885.1 of Flavobacterium sp. AJR. Lineage (NCBI taxonomy): Bacteria > Pseudomonadati > Bacteroidota > Flavobacteriia > Flavobacteriales > Flavobacteriaceae > Flavobacterium > Flavobacterium sp. AJR. Next base: position 8,623 of record NZ_NCWQ01000021.1, read on the forward strand.
AAAATTATGGATTTTGATATCGAAAGAGATGAAATTACCCGTAAAGTAGCTTATTATAATTCATTAAAAGCATATTTAAAAAATAGTGTTGATTATTCTAAATTGCCGGCGCCATCTGTTGCAGGAATTGAAGATCCAAATATTGTTGTAAATGTTTCTAAATTAATTTCGCTTTCTACGCAAAGATCAGAAATGGCTTATGCAGTAAAAAGTGATAAGATTTTTAAGGATTTTGACAATCAAATGATGGCTGTTAAAAATGTTTTGTTAGAAAATATTGCTTCAGCAAAAGCTTCATTACAGTATGATTTGGCAATGGTAAATAGTAAAATTGGACAGACTGAAAGTACAATTAAAAAATTACCAGAAGAGCAGCAAGAGTTGTTGAAGATTAAAAGAAAGTATGATTTAAGCGATAATATTTATAGCACATTTCTTCAAAAAAGGAGCGAAGCGGATATTGTAAAAGCGGCTAATCTATCAGATATTCATTTTATAGATCCTGCCAAAGATGTTGGAGGAGGATTGATAGGGCCTAAAACATCTGTTAATTATGTCTTGGCATTATTCTTAGGGTTATTAATTCCGCTAGTAGTGATTTTGGCACTTTTCTTTATTAATAATTCAATCCAGAATATAGAAGATGTTAGTAAACAAACACAGATTCCGTTAATAGGAGTAATCGGTGTAAGTGGCGAATCTTCCAGTTTAGCAGTATTCGACAGGCCTAAATCGGCATTGTCGGAATCGTTTAGGGCAATACGCTCTTCCTTACAATTTTTATATAAAAAACAACAAGTTGATGGGGCGAAAACATTAATGATAACTTCATCAGTAAGTGGTGAAGGAAAAACATTTTGTTCTATTAATATTGCTACAGTTTTTGCCTTGAGCGAAAAAAGAACAGTTATTGTTGGTTTAGATTTAAGAAAGCCAAGATTGGCAGAAGAATTTAATTTGACTAATGAAGTTGGAGTTGTGAATTATTTGATTAAGAAAAAAAGCTTAGCTGAAATCACGAATGCGACTAAAATCCCATATTTAGATGTTATCCTTTCAGGACCAATTCCTCCAAATCCTTCAGAATTGATTTTGGGAGAAACAATGAAAGAGTTTATTGATGAGTTGAAGAAAAAATATGATTATATAATCTTAGATACACCTCCAGTTGGTCTTGTTTCCGATTCTTTGGAATTGGCACAATATAGTGATGTAACCTTATATATTGTAAGGCAAAATTATACCAAAAAGGATATGATTACGTTGTTGAATAACAGAGTTAAAAGAGGTGAGCTAACAAATGCGAGTATAGTTTTGAATGGTTTTGAGAATAAAGCTAAATACGGAACAACTTATGGGTATGGTAATTATTCTAACGGATATCATGAAGAGTCTGAAAAGCCAAGTTTTTTGCGAGCTATTTTCAATAAATTGAATAAAAAATAATATCGAGTAACTTTAAAGTATTAATTATGGAATCACAAAACACGATATTAATTACAGGAGGAGCTGGGTTTATTGGTTCAAATCTTTGCGAGTATTTTTTAGGGCAAGGACATAGAGTTGTTTGTTTAGATAATTTTTCGACAGGACATCGACATAATTTAAAAGATTTTATTTCTAATCTTAATTTTAAATTGATAGAAGGAGATATTCGTAACATCGCTGATTGTGTGGCAGCAGTGCAAGGAGTTGATTATGTTTTGCATGAAGCTGCTTTAGGTTCGGTTCCGAGGTCTATAAATGATCCAATAACAACCAATGATGTTAATGTTTCTGGATTTTTAAATATGCTAGTGGCTTCACGTGATGCTAAAGTGAAAAGGTTTGTATATGCTGCAAGTTCATCTACTTATGGAGATTCTGAAGGATTGCCAAAGGTAGAAGATGTTATAGGGAAACCATTATCGCCTTATGCAATTACAAAATATGTAAATGAATTGTATGCTGAAATTTTCAGTCGAACGTATGGCTTAGAAACTATTGGATTGCGTTACTTTAATGTTTTTGGGAGAAAGCAAGATCCGAAAGGTGCATATGCTGCTGTGATTCCTAAATTTGTCAAGCAATTAATGGCTTTAGAAAGTCCTTTGATTAATGGAGATGGAAATTTCTCAAGAGATTTCACTTATATTGATAATGTGATTCAGATGAATGCTTTGGCAATTGCAACAAAGAATCCAGAGGCTATAAATACAGTTTATAATACGGCATATGGTGATAGAAATACATTAAATGACCTAGTAGGCTATTTGAAAAAATATTTGTCTGAATATGATCCTAAAATTGCTTCAGTAGAAATAACATATGGACCTAATAGAGCAGGGGACATTCCACATTCTTTGGCAAGTATTGAAAAGGCGAAAAGACTACTGGATTATAATCCTGAATATTCATTGCAAGAAGGCTTGAAAGAAGCTGTAAGTTGGTATTGGAATAATTTGAAATAATAACATTCTTTAATATAGAATGAAAAATATAAAATAAAACATTTATAAATTTAATTAGATGAAAATCACAAAGATTTGTTGTATTGGTGCGGGTTATGTTGGAGGGCCAACAATGGCAGTTATAGCGCAAAAATGTCCGCATATACAAGTTACAGTAGTTGATTTAAATGAAGAAAGAATCAATGCATGGAATGATGAGGATACTAATAATATCCCAATTTATGAACCAGGTCTTGATAAAATTGTAGCGGAAGCTAGAGGGCGAAACTTATTCTTTTCTACCAATGTTGAAAAGGCTATTGATGAAGCTCAAATTATTTTCATATCTGTAAATACACCGACCAAAACCTATGGAAAAGGAAAAGGGATGGCAGCAGATTTAAAGTATATTGAATTATGTGCAAGACAAATTGCGAAAATTGCAAAAGATAATAAGATTGTAGTCGAAAAATCGACATTGCCAGTGCGAACTGCTGAGGCTATCAAGAGTATTTTGGATAATACAGGAAATGGAGTTCAGTTTCAAATACTATCAAATCCAGAATTTTTAGCAGAAGGAACAGCAGTAACAGATTTATTAAATCCAGATAGAATCTTAATTGGTGGTGATACTACATCAGATGGTAAAGTTGCAATAGATGCTTTGGTAGAGGTGTATTCTAATTGGGTAGCATCAGATAAAATACTTACTACAAATGTATGGTCATCAGAATTATCAAAGTTGACAGCAAATGCATTTTTAGCTCAAAGAATATCATCAATTAATGCAATGTCTGAATTGTGTGAGAAAACTGGAGCAGATGTAAATGAAGTAGCTAGAGCAATTGGTATGGATACCAGAATTGGTTCTAAATTTCTTAAAGCTTCAGTTGGATTCGGAGGATCATGTTTTCAAAAAGATATCCTAAATTTAGTTTATATTGCTAAGACATATGGATTACATGAAGTAGCTGATTATTGGGAACAGGTAATTATTATGAATGACCACCAGAAAAGAAGGTTTTCTAATAAAATAGTTCAGACACTATATAATACTGTTTCAGGAAAAAAAATAGCATTTTTAGGCTGGGCATTTAAGAAAGACACAAACGATACTCGTGAGTCAGCTGCAATTTATGTAGCAGATGATTTAATAAATGAACAAGCAATGATTGCGGTATACGATCCTAAGGTTTCTAGAGTAAAAATGCTGAATGATTTAAATTATTTAGAGACTAGAAGTTTAGATGAAAATGCTAAAATGGTTGCAACCTTTGAAAATGCTTATGATGCCTGCAATGGAGCGCATGCAATTGCGGTGCTAACAGAATGGGATGAGTTTGTGGGTTATGATTGGAAAAAAATATATGACTCTATGCAAAAACCAGCTTTCGTTTTTGATGGAAGAAATATATTAAATAGAGAAGAATTAGAGAAAATAGGATTCGTATATTTAGGAATTGGTTCTTGAAATCTTGATAGGGATTAATTGAAAATTACTGCATTAATGTTTATAAGTGAATTTCATAATAAGTAGATAATAATGAATTGGTACGTAGTTTATACGAAGCCCAAATGGGAAAAAAAAGTAGCGGACCAATTAAATAAAATTGGAATAACGTGTTATTGTCCATTAATTACTCAAATTCGACAATGGTCAGATAGGAAAAAAAAGATAGAAGTACCTTTATTTAATTCTTATGTTTTTGTTCAATTAAAAGATTTGGATAGAAATTTAGTGTTTCAAACACCTGGGGTAATTCGTTATTTGTTTTGGTTAGGAAAGCCAGCAATTGTAAGAGATGAAGAAATAAATGTTATTAAAAATAGTTTGAGTTCTCCAATCATTAGTGAAGTTTCATTAGTTCCATTTAAAATAGGAGATAAAATAAAGTTAGATTCTGGAGTTTTTAGTAATCAGGATGCAATTGTTCAAGAAATATCGAATACTCATTATATTTTGGTTTTGGAATCATTAGGTTGTGTGTTAAAGATAAAATATAAATAAATTAACAAGATGAACTAAGGTTACTTGTAAGAGTTTATGATAAAAAAGAATCACTAATTTTAGTGATTTTTTTATGTTTAATACTTTTATTAGCTGTTTTTTTAGTGTTGATTTTTAGTTGGTTGTGTTTTTTTTATGTTGAATGATATATTTTTTGATTTTTCCATGGTTTTTGATATTGAATTAATAGCCTTATTATGGTATATTTGCCGAAATTGTATGTTCGCTTATCTAAGTCAAAAATGTGACTTGGATAAGCGAAGCTGTGTAAATAAATGATTAAAACAACTAAAAAAAACTAGTAATAATGGAGAAAAACATAAAAATAGCAGTTATAGGCTTAGGTTATGTTGGTTTGCCATTGGCTAGGTTATTTGCTACAAAATATCCAGTTGTTGGCTTCGATATTAATCAGTCCAGAATTGCTTCTTTACAATCTGGTACTGACACAACATTAGAAGTTGATGATGAGACATTACAGAAAGTATTGCTTGATAAAGTTGGGGATACTATTGGCTTGTATTGTACTTCTGAAATTGAAGATATAAAGGACTGTAATTATTATATAGTAACAGTTCCTACTCCAGTTGATAAAAATAATAGACCAGATTTAACACCTTTATACAAATCAAGTGAAACAGTTGGTTCTGTCCTAAAAAAAGGAGATATCGTTATTTACGAATCTACTGTTTATCCAGGAGTAACAGAAGAGGAATGCGTTCCAGTTTTAGAAAGAATATCGGGATTAATCTATAATGTTGATTTTTATGCAGGATATTCGCCAGAAAGAATTAATCCAGGAGATAAAGAGCATACTGTCGAAAAAATATTAAAAGTAACATCAGGCTCGACTCCAGAAATAGGAAAAAAAGTTGATGACTTGTATAAAACTGTCATTACAGCTGGAACACATTTAGCACCAACAATAAAAGTTGCTGAAGCGGCAAAGGTTATTGAAAATTCACAAAGAGATATTAATATCGCATTTGTAAATGAATTAGCTAAAATATTCAATTTGATGCAAATTGATACTCAAGCTGTTTTAAAAGCCGCAGGAACAAAATGGAATTTTTTGCCATTTAAGCCAGGATTAGTTGGAGGTCATTGCATAGGTGTAGATCCCTATTATTTGGCGCAAAGAGCTCAGGAGTTTGGATATCATCCGGAAATTATTTTAGCTGGACGACGTTTAAACGATAGTATGGGAGAATACATTGCTTCGCAAGTAGTGAAGCTAATGCTTAAAAAAGGAATTTATGTAAATGGAGCTAATCTTTTAATGCTTGGAATTACATTTAAAGAGAATTGTCCTGATGTTCGCAATACTAAAATTGTTGATTTAATTCAGGCTTTGAAAGAATATGGTATTGCAATTACAATATTTGACCCATTAGCAAGTTTAGAAGAAGTATATAAAGAATATAAATTAGATATAACAAACACAATTCCTAATGAAAAGTTTGATGCTGTTGTCTTAGGAGTAGCGCATACAGATTTTTTAAATTTGAACTTTGCAGAATTACAAAAAACAAATAGCTTGTTGTACGATGTAAAAGGAGTGTTGGGAATTATAGCTGATAGTAGATTATAAAAGAAATAATTCAGTTTAGTAATAAAAATATGAATACAAAGAATTCAATTATACATGTTATTTTAACAGGAGGAGTAGGAAGTAGATTATGGCCTCTTTCTCGTAAAAGTCAGCCTAAGCAATATTTAGAAATTTTCGAAGGAAAATCATTGTTTGAAATGACAGTAGAGCGAAATACTGGTTTAGCTGATAAAGTAATGGTTGTTGGAAATATAGATAACTGTCATTTGAGTGAAAAAGTAATGAATAAATTAGGAAAGCCTTATATAAACATTGTTGAGTCAACTCCAAGAAATACAGCTGCAGCTATTGCATTTGCTGCTTTAGCTTCACAACCTGATGATATCTTAATTATAACACCTTCAGATCATATTATTGGTGAAATGGAAGAATATGAATTAGCGATAAAAAAAGCTATTAGTAAAGCTAAAGAAGGATACATCGTAACTTTTGGAATTGTCCCGACAAAACCAGAGACTGGTTATGGTTATATAGAATCAAAAGGCGATGATGTTGTTTCATTCAGAGAGAAACCTAATAGTGTAACTGCAAAAAGTTTTATTGCACAAGGAAATTTTTTGTGGAATAGTGGTATGTTCTGTTTTAAAGCAGGTATTTTACTAGATGAATTGAAAGCATATCAGCCAGAAGTATATGAGAAATCTAAAAAAGCTTGGGAGCTTAATCAAAAGGGTAATTTAGATTTAGAATTATCTCTAGAAATTCCTTCTATAAGTATTGATTATGCTGTTATGGAACGAAGTAAGAAAATAAAAGTTGTACCTGCTGCTTTTACATGGTCTGATTTGGGGTCTTTTGAGTCTGTTTATGATTATTTAATTACGAAAGGACATTTTGTGGATAAATACGGAAACATGGTTATAGGTTCGGATAAGCATACTACTTTTTTAGGATTAAAAAATACTATTTTTGTATATACAGATACAGCTAATTTGATATTACATAAAGATAATTCACAAGATGTAAAAGATTTATATTGTGATTTAGAAAGTCAAAAATCAGATTTATTGAATTAATAAAATAAAATGAAAAAAATACTTATAACTGGAGGTGCAGGATTTATTGGGTCGCATGTAGTAAGACGCTTTGTTACTAAATATCCAGAATATCATATTTTCAATTTAGATGCATTGACTTATGCTGGTAATTTAGAAAATATAAAAGATATTGAAGATAAACCAAATTACACCTTTGTAAAAGGTGATATAGTTGATGAGCCTTTCATAAATAATCTTTTTTTTGAAAATGATTTTGTTGGAGTACTGCATTTAGCTGCAGAATCTCATGTTGATCGTTCAATCGAAGATCCATTGGCATTTGTAAAAACAAATGTAATTGGAACGATGAATTTATTAAATGCAGCTAAGAATCAATGGAAAGGTAATTTTGAAGGAAAACGCTTTTATCATATTAGTACAGATGAAGTTTATGGTTCTCTTGGCGCAGAAGGGCTTTTTACCGAAACGACGTCTTATGATCCAAATTCGCCATATTCTGCATCTAAAGCAAGTTCAGATCATTTTGTGAGAGCTTATGGAGAAACTTATGGCTTGCCATATGTCTTGACAAATTGCTCAAATAATTATGGGTCATATCATTTTCCTGAAAAATTGATTCCACTTTTTATAAATAATATTATAAATAATAAACCATTACCTGTTTATGGAGATGGAAATTATACACGTGATTGGCTATTTGTCGAAGATCATGCTATTGCTATTGATTTAGTTTTTCATAATGGGAAAAACCATGAAACATATAATATTGGAGGCTTTAATGAATGGAAAAATATTGATTTAGTAAAATTATTATGCCAAATCATGGATGAGAAATTAGGAAGAGAAACAGGGACTTCCCGAAAATTAATTACATATGTAAAAGATAGGCCTGGTCATGATTTACGTTATGCAATTGATGCCTCAAAAATTAATACTGAATTAGGATGGAAGCCATCTGTTACTTTTGAACAAGGTTTAGAAAGAACTATAAATTGGTATTTGAGCAATGAGGAATGGTTACAGAATGTAACTTCTGGTACTTATAAAGATTATTATAAAAAACAATATTCTTAAAATATTGGTGATTTTTAATCCAAATTATTAGATTAGAGACTATTTAAAAGAATTTTATTTAAAATTAACTATGAAAAAGATAACGGCAGTACTAGTATTATTATTTACTTTTTTTATGTCATTAAATATGTCTGCTCAAGATATAATTCAGTCCAAAGACCTAAGTACTGTTAAGGTTGATTATTTATCAGATAGTGATATTAATAAAATTAAAAATCAATTAGATGCTAAAGACCTTACTATAGATGATGCGGAAGAAGCAATTCTATCAAAAGGGATGAGTAAATCCGAATTTTCTAAATTAAAAGGGAGATTAGATGCAATTTCTAAAAAAGATTCAAAAGGTAAAGATTCAAAAGATAAAGACTCTAAGGATAATGAAAAAAATAAAAAGAGTGAGTTAGGGAGGAAACAAATAGAAGTTATTAATAACAAAGTTAAAGATTCTGTAAATGCTCTAATTTTTGGTTCTGAATTGTTTGATAATCCAACTTTAAATTTTGAGCCAGATCTAAAATTAGCAACTCCTCTGAATTATATTTTAGGTCCTGGTGATGAATTGCAGGTAAGTGTTTATGGAGTTCAGGAATATAACTCAAACGTTCCTGTGAGTGTTGAAGGTAAAATTACAATTGATTATGTCGGTCAAATTGCTGTTTCAGGTATGTCAATTGAAGTTGCAACTCAAAAAATAAAAGCTGCAATAGCAAGAGTTTATAGCACAGTACGTTCTGGACAATCTCAAGTTAGTGTTAGTTTGGGGCAAATACGTACTATTAAACTTACCATTGTCGGAGGAAAACAACCAGGGAATTATTCTGTTTCATCTTTAGCAACCGTTTATAATGCTTTGCATTTAGCAGGAGGACCTGGGAAGAATGGAAGTTATAGAAACATTGAATTGATTCGTAATAGCAAAATTTATAAAAATATAGATATTTATAAATTTCTAGTAAAAGGAGATCAATCTGATAATGTAAGTTTGAAAGAAAATGACGTGATTAGAATTCCTGCTTATAGCCAGAGAGTTACGTTAGAGGGTGAAGTAAAGCGTCCAGGAATTTTTGAAATGAAAAAAGGAGAAACGTTTAGTGACTTATTAGCATTTGCTTCAGGATTTAATGAGTTTGCTTATACAGCATCTGTAAATATATTACAAAAAACAGGGAAAGAATTTAAGGTACATGATGTGAACGAAAGTGAATTTAGTGTATATCAACCACAGTCTGGAGATGTTGTTAAAGTTGCAAAAATTTTAAATAGATTCGCAAATCGTATTCAAATTGAGGGAGCCGTTTTTAGACCAGATTTCTATTCTTTTACAGAAGGTATGCGTATATCTGAATTAATAACCAGAGCAGAAGGTTTAAAAGAAGATGCATATACAAAGAGAGCAAGAATCATTCGTTTAAAATCTGATTTAACAACAGAAATTGTTAATATTGATTTAGCAAGTGCTTTGTCTGGAGATTTGAATGCAGATATATTTTTGAAAAGAGAAGATATTGTAACAGTATATTCCATTTTAGATTTTAGAGAAGAATATAAAATCACGATTGATGGAGAAGTTAAAAATCCTGGTGAATATGAATATTACGAAAACTTAACTCTAAATGATCTGGTTGTTCAGGTTGGTGGATTAACTGGTTCTGCATCAAAACGGGTTGAAATTGCGAGGATGATAAAATCGGATGCAATAAACGACACAGATCCTAAACGGGTTAATGTATTTGAACTTGAAATTACTGCGGATAATAATGAGCAAATTAAAAATTTTGCTTTAATGCCTTTTGATGTTATTAATGTACGGAGAATGGCTGTTTATGAAAAGCCAGAAATGGTTAAAATTAGTGGTGCAGTATCATATCCGGGTAAGTATGTTTTGGCGAATAAAAAAGAAACAGTTTATAATGTTGTGATGCGTGCTGGAGGATTAACCTCTATTGCTAATTTGGATGGTATGAAAATAAAAAGACCAATTAAAGAGGAGCAAATTGAAAAATTAAAAAGTATAGATTTGAATTTAACTAAAGAAGATTCTTTAAAGGAAAAAAAATTAACTAAAAAATTAAAAGAAGAATTAAAATACGCAACAATTCCTGTGGATTGGGAGAGAATTGTAAATGATAAAAATCATTATTCGAATGTTACTTTGTTTCCTGGTGATGAAATAGAAGTAGCAACTTATAATGAGGGGGTAAAAGTAACAGGAAATGTATTGTTGACTTCCGAAATTCCATATAGAAGCGGAAAGAGTTTTAAGTATTACCTAAATGCTGTAGGGGGAGTTGACAATATGGGTTGGAAGAAAAAGGCTTATATAATATATCCAAATGGTAAAGCTGCTGTAGCTAGTTCATTTTTGTTTTTTAGATCATATCCTAAAGTTACGCCTGACTCTCAAATTGTAGTTCCTGAAAAGCCTGTAGTTAAAAAAATGACTGCTGGGGAATGGGTCGGAATAGGTAGTGTTGTCTCGAGTTTAGCGTTATTGATACTAACTGCTTTTAAATAAAAATAAGTTTTAAGAATGGACAATAGACCTATTGAAAACGATGAAATTTCGTTAAAAGAATTATTAGTAAAAGCAAAGGGATGGTATACTTATTTTCTATCTCAATGGAAAGTTGTCGTATTAGCTGGAATAATAGGTGCAGTTTTGGGATTGACATATTCTTTTATGAAAAAACCAGTTTATACGGCAACTTTATCATTTGCTTTAGAAGATGAAAAATCTGGAGGTGGTTTAGGAAGTGCATTAGGTTTAGCAGGTTCCTTGGGACTTGACTTAGGAGGTGGTGGTGGAAGTATTTTCGCAGGTTCTAATTTAACAGAGCTATTTAAATCGCGTAGAATGGTTGAGCAAACATTATTGACTCCTGTCAATTATAGGGGAAAAAAAATTTCTTTGGTAGAAATGTATATTGAGATTAATAAATTACGTAACAATTGGAAGGATAAGTCTGAACTTGCTAAAATTCAATTTTTGCCTGGTGTTGAACGTAAATATTTTACACGAGTTCATGATAGTATTTTAGGTGGGATTTATTCAAGTTTACTAAATGGCGGTTTAAATGTATCACAAAGGGATAAAAAAGTTGCAATTATTTCTATTGATATGCCGTCGAGCAACGAATTGTTTTCTAAATTTTTTTGTGAGGCATTAGCTAAAGAGGTATCTGATTTTTATGTAGATACTAAGAGTAAAAAGGCAAGAATGAATATGGCAATTTTAGAAAAACAAACGGATTCTATCCGTAGAGAACTAAATGGAGCTATTACTGGTGTAGCAGTTGCAAATGATAATACATTTAATTTAAATCCGGCATTAAATGTTCGTCGTGCACCTTCTGCTCGTAGACAGGTAGATGTGCAGGCTAATACCGCAATACTTACTGAACTTGTAAAGCAATCTGAATTGGCAAAAGTAACTTTGCGTAAAGAGACTCCTTTGATTCAGGTTATTGATAAGCCAATTCTGCCGTTGCCAAAAGAACGTTTTGGTAAAGCAAAAGGAATTATTATCGGAGGTTTTTTAGGAGGCTTTTTAATTGTTTTGTTTTTAGCGATTAAAAGATTAATTAAACTATTTGCAATTAATTAATATAGCGTTTTTACTATGAAGCCAGTTATTTTAAATTTCCCAAAAATTCAAGATCCTAGAGGCAATTTGACCTTCTTGCAATTTAGTGATCAAATCCCTTTCGAAATCAAAAGAACATTCTGGACTTATGATGTTCCAGGTGGCGAAATAAGAGGAGGGCATGCCTATTTTAAGCAGAAAGAGATTATTATTGCGCTGAGTGGTAGTTTTGATGTTGTTATTACTAATGTTGATGGAACAACGGAACGTTTTTCTTTAAACAGAAGTTATTACGGATTGTATTTACCGGCTAAGACATGGCGACATATAGAGAATTTTTCAACAAATTCACTTGCATTGCATATATCTAGCGAATCATTTTCTAATGAAGATTATATACGAAATTTTGAAAAATTGAAGGAAAATTTACTAAATGAAAAATAAATTAACAGTTTTTGATTGTAATCTTTTATATCTAAATCAAATAGGTGATCGGAATGGTCATATTACAGCTATAAATAACAATATTGAATTACCCTTTGACATTAAAAGAATTTTTTATCTATATGATGTTCCAGGTGGAGAGTCAAGAGGTGCGCATGCACATAAAGAATGTCATCAATTTCTAGTTGCCGTCAGTGGGAGCTTTGAGGTTTTACTTGATGATGGTAAAACCAAAAGACAAGTTTTACTAAATCGTCCAGATATAGGTTTACATATACCGCCAGGTATTTGGGCATCAGAAATAAATTTTTCATCTGGCTCTATATGTTTAGTTTTAGCATCTCATACTTATACGGAAGTAGATTACATACGTGAATATATTGACTATCTTAATTTTATAAATGAATAATAACAACATTCATCGATTATCCGATGTTCAATCTTCTAAAATTGGAAGAGATACGTTTGTATGGCAATTTAGCGTTATTTTAGAAAGAGCAATTATTGGAAACAATTGTAATATTAATTGTAATTGCTTTATTGAAAATGATGTTATTATAGGTAATAATGTTACAATAAAATCAGGTGTACAAATATGGGATGGTGTAGAAATTGAAGATAACGTTTTTGTAGGTCCAAATGTTACATTTACAAATGATCTTGTACCCAGATCGAAGTTGTATCCAACAGAATTTAAAAGAACTATATTAAGAAAAGGAAGTTCAATTGGAGCTAATTCTACAATAGTAGCTGGTATCGAAATTGGAGAAAATGCTTTTGTTGGGGCTGGTAGTGTTTTAACTAAATCTATTGATCCCTTTACTGTTTGGTATGGTAATCCTGCAAAACATATGGGTTATATTACAGAGCAATTAAATTTACTGGATTTATATTTAAAAGATAAAAAAACAGGTGTTCAATATTATTTAGAAGGATTTAAACCAAAAGAAAAATGATAAAATTTTTAGATTTATACAAGATTAATCAAAATTATAAAAAAGATTTAGTAGAAGCTTTTGAACGCGTTATAGACTCAGGATGGTACATAATGGGTAAAGAATTAAAAAAATTTGAGCACGATTTTGCTGAATACTGTGGAGTCAAACATTGTATTGGAGTTGCAAACGGTTTAGATGCATTAATACTTATTATTAGAGCTTATAAAGAGATGGGCGTTTTTAAAGATGGAGATGAAATCCTCGTTCCTTCCAATACTTATATTGCTAGTATTTTAGCAATTTCAGCAAACAGCTTAATACCAATATTAGTTGAACCTGACATATTAACGTACAATATTAATCCAAAAGAGATTGAGAAATCAATGACGAGTAAAACTGTCGCTATATTACCTGTGCATTTATATGGACAATTATGTGATATGAAGTCAATTTTGGAGATTGCTAGGAAATATAATTTAAAAGTAATTGAAGATTGTGCACAATCTCACGGTGCTTGTGATCAATCAAGTATAAAAGCTGGATGTTTCGGTGATGCGGCAGGTTTTAGTTTTTATCCAGGAAAGAACTTGGGCGCCTTAGGAGATGCAGGGGCAATTACTACATCAGATGACAAATTGTGTGAAACTTTAAGAGCTTTACTTAATTATGGTTCTCTTATTAAATATGAAAATAAATATAAGGGAATTAATAGTAGATTAGATGAATTGCAAGCAGCTTTGCTTGGGGCAAAACTGACAAAGCTTGATGATGAAACTGAATTTAAACGTAAAATTGCTGAAAGATATCTTGAAGAAATTAAAAACCCAAAAATAATTCTGCCTACGGTAATTTCGAGAAATGCTCATGTTTGGCATTTATTTGTGATTAGAATAGCTGATAGACAACATTTTCAAGAATATTTGACCACTAGTGGAATACAAACGGTTATTCACTATCCAATTCCTCCACACAAGCAGCAAGCATATAAAGAATGGAATTCATTAAGTTTTCCACTTTCAGAAACTATACATAATGAAGTTTTAAGCTTACCACTAAGTCCGGTTCTATCAAATGAAGAAGTGACAACTATTATTGAGAAAATAAATAATTATAGTGTATCTTAAATTTAAATTTTTTGTTCAGTTTCTCTTTTTGTATATCAAATTCCTATATTTATTTTTATTGCCAAATTTTTGGGCAGTAATGAAAGATAGAATTAGTTACGAAAGGCGTCCAACTTTTAATCAAGATTTTATTTGTAGTGGTCAAGGCATTGTGAAAATTGGAAAAAATTGTTCTTTTGGATATAAATTAGGAGGTTTTCATAAAAGAGGAGGTATTGAACTGCAGGCGAGATATGAAAATTCCTTTATAAGTATTGGAGACAATGTTGCGACAAACAATAATGTTTTTCTATTGTCGGCTAATTATATTGAGATTGGAGATAATTCATTAATTGGACAAAATGTTACAATTATGGATCATGAAGCTCACAATATCGATCCATTTAAAAGACGTGAGATTGGGGAGAAAGGAAAAATAATTGTCGGTAAAAATGTGTGGATTGGGAATAATGTTGTTATTTTAAAAAACACGGAAATTGGTGAAAATACTATTGTTGGAACTGGAGCTGTAGTTTCTGGTAAATTTCCATCTAATGTTATTATAGGCGGAGTACCAGCAAAAATAATTAGAAATATTTAAACAGATTTTAATGAATATTTTTATCAAATCTTTTAATAGACCCTATTATTTAGAAAGATGTATACAAAGCGTATTGCAAAATGTAGTTGATGACAAATTATCTATAATAGTTTTAGATGACGGAACAAGTCCCAAATATTTAGATAAAATACAAGATAAATATCCAAATGTCATAATTAAACTGTCTCCATTTTATAGTGAGAAAGCCAGTAAAATAGAAAAATTTATTTTAGAAGGTATTAAGATAAAGGAGATGGAGATTCCAACTCAATTTTGGTTATCCAATATTATGGAAAGTCAGGATAAATATTTTCTTTTGCTTGAAGATGACTTCTGGTTAACTGAAAAAATAGATTTAAATAAGACTATTAGATTAATGGACTCAAACAATTTATGCCTTTTAAAGCTATTTTGTTTCGGAAATCCAAAATTAGTATCAGGCAAATTGTTGAAATTATCAGATCAAATCAATGAAATAATACCGCAGTTGCCTGTAAATAATGAATTTATATTTAAAAATTTTGTATTAGGGAATTCCTTAAAGATTTGGTCTGTTTTAAGTAGATTGAATATTCATAATAAAAGTGTGGTAAAGTACTATACGATCTATCATGTTGCTGGTGCAATATTTTCAAAGGAATATTATGTGGAACTTTGGAAAGATTTTAGTGGCGTAGTCAATGAAGATGAACAGTTAATAAAAGCGTTGCATTTTTTTAATAAAAATAAAAAAGTGAAATATGGAGTGATGAATAAGGATGTTGTAAGTACCAGTTTCAGTTCATCAGCAACCAATATGTTTCCAGATATCAATTTTAATCCTTTTATCTACAATAACATTTTAAACGAGGCTTGGTTTAATGGAAAATTAGATGCAATGTCTGGATATCCAAAAGACTTTAATAGTAGAGATATAGTATCTATATTGCAGGATAATAATGAAAAATTAGCATCAGTTCTAGAATGGGAAAAGTGGGTAAACCGTTTTCAAAATCAATATAGAGAAATAGGATTTAAGTTCGATGATGAATAAAAAGACAGAATCGAAAGATGCCTTAAAGGCAACAGGAACGGTTGGTGGAGGACAAGTAATAAATATTCTGATTTCTTTAGTAAGAACTAAGGTTGTTGCTATAATACTTGGAACAGCTGGAGTTGGTGTTATTGGTATTTTAACAACAGCGACCGACGTGATTAGAAATTTTTCAAGTTTTGGTTTGCCTTTTAGTGGAGTAAGGGATATTTCGATTGCAAATGGAAATGATGATGAAATCGAAGTTTCTCGCATTGTAAAAATATTTAATAAATGGATTTTAATCTCCGCTATAGTAGGTAGTGTGATTACGCTATTGTTTTGCTTTCCTTTAAGTTTATTTTTATTTAATAATAATGCCTATACTATTGAAATTGCATTTTTATCAGTTTTAATTTTTTTTTCTACTTTAAGTGCAGGTTATCAGGCTATTATGCAAGGTAAAAGAGCTATCTTGATGATGTCAAAAGTGACTATAGTCGCGAATTTATTTGGCACAATAATTTCAGTTCTTCTTTATCTTATTTTCAAGGAGAAGGGAATTGTTCCTTCTTTAATTGTAATGGGATTAATTAATTTTATAGTTTCTCGTTATTTTTATAAAAGGTTATTAATATTAGATTATAAAAAAATCAAGTTTTCCGAATCATGGAGCAGTGCTAAGGGAATGATTCGAATAGGCTTATTTACAATCGTAGTCAGTATATTTGATCAAATTGTTGGATTAGGAATGAGAGCTTTTATTGCAGATAAATCTGGAATTGATGGTGTCGGATTATTTACGGCTGCAAATACAATTGCAACGATGTATTTATCAATCGTTTTAAGTTCTATGGCAAGCGATTATTACCCAAAACTCTCCGCTATTCATGAGGATAATAATAAGTTAGCACAGTCAGTAAATGCACAGTTATACATAGTTCTTTTATTAGCATCTCCAATTATTATTGGTATGGTGGGCTTTGCCGAATTAGCTATTAATGTTTTGTATTCTAGTAAGTTCATGGGCGCTGTATCAGTTTTAAAATGGCAGGTCATTGGAGACTTCTTTAAAATAATTGCATGGCCTTGCGGTTTCGTTTTCTTGGCAAAAGGATTAGGCAGGCTGTATGTTTTTATTAGTATTTCTTACACAGTAATTTATATGGCTATTGTTTATTTTGGATGGGACTATCTTGGCTTTCTTGGAATTGGATTATCTTTTTTTATTGCCCAATTTTTGTCAATGATATTTACATATTTCTACAGTAATGTTAAATATAAGATAGTCATTACACGCTCTAATTTAAAAGTTATAGCGGTATTTAGTTTATTATTAATAATGGCTTTTTGCTCAGAAGAATATCTTACGAACTACATTAGAATAATTTCATCTGTAGCAATTTTGTTGCTTGCCTCTGCCTATTCAATATATCATTTAAATTCTGTACTTGATATTAAAAGTATAATTAATAAAGTTTTAAAAAAGTAAGATGGTGGAAAAATTACCTCTAGTTTCTGTCATAGTAATTTGCTATAATCAAGAGAAAACTATTGGGCGTACACTTGACAGTATTATTGGCCAGCAAACTAATTATACTTTTGAAATAGTCATTGGAGAAGACGCGTCACCTAGTGACAAGACACGAGAAGTTTGTGAAAGCTATGCGGCTAAATTTTCCAACCTTATTCGTTTACTGCCTAGAGAAGCAAATAAAGGAATTTTAAAAAATTACTTGGATTGTGTAAACCAAGCGAAAGGAAAATATATTGCTACCTGTGCAGGAGACGATTGGTGGAATAATTCTGAAAAATTGCAAGTTCAGGTAGATTTTTTGGAAAATAACATTGAATATGGTGTTGTTTATACTAATTTTTCCAGTATAAATATTGATAACGGACAATTTGTTGAATTTGTGAATGATCCAGAAAATTTATCTTATTATCCTAGCGGGAACATCTACAAAGAATTATTATTAGGTAATCGCATAGCTGCATGTACAGTCGTGTTTAAAAGAGAATTGTTTATGCAAAATGTGGATTTATTGAGTTATAAATCGATGAATTTTTGCATGGAAGATTATCCAATGTGGCTGGAATTTGCTAATCACACAAAATTTAAATATCTACCTATTCCTACTTCTACCTATACAATTTCAAATGGATCATTAAGTAACCATGAAGGATTACAGAAGCTAGAAGAATTTGAAGAAAATTGCAATCTTATAAGAAAGTACTTTATAAGAAAATATCCTATTGACGGAATCAATGAAGAGTATTTAAATAATTTTCATTATCGTAGTATGACATTTAAAGCAATTTTAAAAGGATCTTATAAAGAAGCATATAACTTTGCAAAAAAAAATTCTGAAAAAACTTTTAAGCAGTATGTTGCAAAGGTAATGTGCAGTAATATAATTCTTAGTCGTCTATTCGCGATCTATTTAAAAAAAGCACAACGTCTTTAGAATTATTATTTAGTATAGAAAAACTTTAAAATTGAGTATGAAAAGTATATGTTTTTTAATTGGAGATATTTCCTATCGTGGTGGAGCTGAAAGAATAACTTTATCTGTTGCAAGTAAATTAGTAATTAAAAATAAAGTAACTATTTTAAGTATTGCAGAATTTAAAAATGAAGACTTGATTTTTGATATTCATCCCGATGTTCAATTAAAAACACTAGACATAAAAAATTGGGCACAAAAGTCTTCAATACGTAAAAATTATATAAAAATCATCTATTCACTTCGTCAATTTATTTTATCTAATTCGATTGATAATTTAATAAATGTGCAAGCTACAAACATGTTATGGACATTACCGGCACTTTTAGGAATAAAAGTTCGCACGATATGTTGGGAGCATTCTAATTTTACATCACACAAGTTTTTTCTTCATAATATCAGTATTTTTTTGGCAAAATTTTTTTCGGATAAAATTATTGTACTGACAGAAAGAGATAGAGTGTTTTGGAATACAGAAAAAGCTATTACAATTGCGAATTTTCCAGCTTTTAATATGCCAGATGTGAATATTGATAACAAACAGAAATTATTTATCGCAGTAGGCAGATTTTCTTATGAAAAAGCTTTTGATAGACTAATCGATATATGGGAAATTGTTGAGAAATCTATTGATCTTAAAGATTATCATTTAGCTTTATTTGGAGAGGGAGAACAAGAATCTATGCTTCAAAATAAGATTATAGAAAAAAAGTTAAAAAAAATTTCAATAAACCCATTTACTAAAGATATTAATTTAGTATATAACAAAGCATCAGCAATCTTTATGACCTCACTGTTTGAAGGCTATCCCATGGTTTTAATAGAAGCACTGCAGTTTGCGGTTCCAGCTATAGCTTTTGATATTTTAACAGGTCCAGCAGAAATTATAGAACAAAACAAGACAGGTTACTTAGTTAAGGATAATGATTTAAATGGATTTGCTGAAAAAATTATTCATATTGTAGAAGATGAACAACTCTTATACAGTCTTAAAGGCAATTGTTTAGAGCACAGAAAGAAATTTAAATCTGACTCTATCCTCCTTAAATGGGATCAATTACTAAATTAGAAGTCAATAATAATTTGAAAAATAAAGTGGATAATCATACAGTTTCATGATTAAGTAGTAATGGGTAATTTAGTATTTAGTCTTTTTTCAGAAGGTAAAATTTATTTATTCTTTTATCTATGGTTTTTTCTTCTGGCAGTTCTTGAAATTAGTAAGGATATAAAACCTTATAGAAATATTTTATTAGGCTTTTCGTGTTTAATGCTTAGTTTTTTTACTGGATTAAGATGGGACACAGGTACTGATTGGATTTCATATAAAGAACTATTTGATACCTTAGAATTAAACTGGACTTTCCTGTTAAATGTCTATGCATTTGACTTAGGATATGTTGTTTTTAATGCTATTGTTAGATTCTTTACGGATAGTTATGTACTATTTTTATTAATTGATAGTTTTTTAGCAGTAGGAATAGTTTTTTTATTTTTAAAAAAGTACTCTCCCAATCCAAATATGTCTTTGTTTGTTTTTTACAATGCTTTTTTTGTAGCGCAATTTATGGGCAGTAATAGAAGGATAATTTCATTAGGTGCAGGACTCTTTATTTTCTATCATATTTGTCATAAAAATTACAAAAAGTTTATTATTTGGGAACTTTTTGCTTTCTTATTTCATAGAACATCAATTATGATTGCCTTGGGTTGGTTAGTTCCTAAAAAAAGATTTTCAACTAATAAGGTTATAGCGATTTTGTTGTTGTGCCTTATATTGGGTATACCTCAGCTCCCGTTCAAATTAGTAGGCGCGCTCGGAGATTTGCTATCAGCTTTCAGTGGTAATTCATTTGTAGAAAAGCTAATGTATTATTCTGAAAATAAAGAAGCGGGAGTTTCAGAAAGTACCAACCCTGTAGTATTAATGACTTTATCTGTAGTAAAAAGAAGCATTTTTATTTCCTTTTATTTTTACATAATTAGACAAAATAGAGGACAGTTAGATTATTTGACAGATTATTTCTTTAATATATATATTATTGGATTTGCCATGTATTTGTTATTTAATGGTTCGCCAATTTTTCAGATGATTTCAACATACTATACTTTCATTGAAATCGTTTTAATAGGACGTGTTTGGAGTTATACTCGTCTAAATGCTAAATTTATTTTTCTAATAGTGTTGCTTTTTTATGGTTTTTTCCAATTATTAAGCTCCCTCAATGCATATTCAGAATTATATATACCCTATAAAACATTTTTAACATAATTATAAATTGGAAAATAAGTTTAAAATTTTACTAATTACTGGATCTTTTCCTCCTGAGCATTGTGGTGTAGGAGATTACACAGCTAAAATATTGAGTCATCTTCAAAAATCTAAAGAATTTGAAGTTCAGTTGTTTCATAAGTCTAATTGGAAATTAAATATTTTTTTTAAATACATAAAAGAGTTATATGCGGCAAAGGCAAATGTTTATCACCTCCAATATCCCACTGAAGGGTATGGATATAGTTTTTTGCCATTACTATTAGTTGCAGGGTTATTTTTTAAAAAAACGGTAATTACCGTGCATGAAATTTCAAGCAGGAATCGTTTAGCTTACATTTATACACAGGTTTTGATTTTTTTTGCAAGCAAGGTCGCAGTGGCAAATATTTTAGAATATAGACATGCTTGCCGGTTTGTTTTAAATAAAAAAAAGATTGTCATAATTCCCATTGGCAGTAATATTTCCAAATCAGATCTAAATATACATTTTCAAGATAGAAACATAGATTTAGCTTATTTTGGTCACATAAGGCCTATTAAAGGAATTGAATCCTTTTTAGAAGTCGTTTCTAAACTTAATTATAAATTTAAAATAAAAATTATTGGACAAGTTTTAGAAAAATATCTTACTTTTTTTGAATCTGTTAACTCTCAATGCCAAAAATTAGATATAGAATTACTTCTTAATAAGGATGAAAGTGAGGTAGCTTCTATTTTGTCTAATGTTAAGATAATCTTTCTCCCATTCCCAGATGGAATATCAAATAGAAGGGGTACATTACTAGCAGCTATTGAAAATGGATGTACTATACTATCTACAAGATCTCAAATTGAAGAATTTAACACTTTTTTTGATAAATACTGCTATCTTGTTGAATCAAATGAAGAAGCTACCTTAATTATCGAAAACTTATTGTCGCAGAAAATTTTTCCCAAAGAACTTGCAGACATTAAATATGAATTTTCATGGAAGAAAATTGTTGATGAACACTTATGTCTTTATAAGAATTTAATAAATAACTCATGAGAATAGGTATTGACTGCCGATTAATAAATCTAACTCAAAACACAGGTATTTCGAGATATACAGAATTTTTGATTGAATATTATATTCACAAATTTGATCTCGATAATATTATTCTTATAAGTAATGATCCTGAATTTAAGTATGATCGCTGTAATATTATTTATACTAAACTAAAGCCATTTAATATTTTCCATTTTTTTAAATTTTCGGGATTTATTTCAAACTCGAACTTTGATTTATTTCATGTTCCTTTTTATTCTGGTTTTTTTATAAAAAATAGTAAGACCAAAACTATTGTAACTGTTCATGATTTAATGTATAGATTTGTTCATGGTTTTTTCGGGAAAAATAAGTTTTTAAATTATTTAAAAATTAAATATTTTGACTTCATTGTAAAAAGATCATTGAAGAATTCTGATACAATAGTTTCAGTTTCAGAAACAACAAGAAAAGATGTTTTTGATATTTTTGGATTTTCTTCAATTCATATTCCTGAAGATTCGGAAATAAAAGGTGAAATGGATTTTGAAATTTTGAATAGATATAATTTGACTAGAAAAGGATTTTTTTTTTATTGTGGAAATAATAGACCTCATAAAAATATCAATTTTATTATTGACATATTTGCTAATAATCCTGATTTACCTCCCTTGGTATTATCGGGAAAAGGACATCAGAATAATAAAAATGTTATTGCAACAGGAATTGTCTCAGAAGAAGAACTAAAAGCTTTATACAAATCAGCTATTGCATTTATATTCCCATCAAGATATGAAGGTTTTGGTTTACCAGTTTTAGAGTCAATACGCCTAGAAACTTTTGTCATTAGTTCTAAAATTTCTGCATTTTTAGAATTTAAAACAAATAATATTTTCTTCTTTGAGTTAGATAATAAAGATGAATTTTCAGAATCAATAAAAAAGACTTTATCTCAAGAATTTATAATTGATGAATTATTTTTAACTCATTATGATAAAAAAAAAATCCATCTTCTAAATGATAACTTAGTTGATAATTTGCTAAATAATAATTAATACTTTTATATTTTGAATATCCAAATAACTTCATCTATCGTTTTGTATAAAAACGATTTAGAAATGTTACAAGAGGCAGTAAATTCAATTTTAGAAAACAATTTGCTTATAAAATTATATCTGATTGATAATTCTCCAACAGATGAATTGAAAATATTACTTAACGATGCAAGAATTGAATATTTCCACAATCCTGCTAATCCTGGATTTGGTGCTTCACATAATATAGCTATTAAAAAAGCCATCATTAAAAATGCAAAATATCATTTTATTGTTAATCCTGATATTTTTTTTAAGGGGGATGTAATTGCCCAGATGGTAGATTATATGGAAAATGATAAAAGCGTAGGTATGATGATGCCTCAGATTCTGAATAGAGATGGAAGTATTCAAAATTTACCTAAGCTTTTGCCTAGTCCTTTTAGTATATTAAAAAGAAAAATTAAAAAGCCAGCATTTGCTTATGAGGAATTTATTAAGAAATATGAATTAAGGCAAGTTCCTAAAGATGTTATCTACAATGCACCAGTGCTTTCGGGATGTTTTACTTTGTTAAATCTAGAAGCTATTGAAAAAGTAGGAATGTATGATGATGCTTTTTTTATGTATTTTGAAGATTGGGATTTGTCGAGAAGAGTGCATCAATATTATAAAACTATTTACTTTCCAAAAGTTTCGGTTGTCCATGAATATGAATCTGGAGCAAATAAGAGTAAAAAACTTTTCAAGATATTTGTAAATTCAGCTATAATATATTTTAATAAATGGGGATGGTTTTTTGATTCTGAAAGAAAAAAAATAAATAAGGAAGCACTATCTCAATTCAACAAATGAAAATCGCAATAACAGGAATAACAGGGTTTGTTGGTAAAAATGTGCAAGATTACTTGAAAACTTCGCACGAAATAATACCGATGAGTGTCCGATATGAATTTAATCAGAAATTTGAGATTAATACAGATGCTTTAATTCATTTGGCAGGTAAAGCCCATGATTTGAAAAAGATATCTGTGCCTAAGGATTATTTTGATGCCAATTATGAATTGACAAAACAGTTATTTGATGCTTTTTTAGAAAGTGAAAGTGTTGATTTTATTTATTTTAGCAGCGTTAAATCAGTTGCTGATAATGTTAAAGATATTTTGCTTGAAGATGTTAATCCCGAGCCTAAATCTCCTTACGGACAATCTAAATTGCAGGCAGAAAGATATATTTTGTCAAAAGAAATTTCAGAAAACAAAAGAGTTTTTATTATTAGGCCTTGCATGATTCATGGCCCAGGAAATAAAGGAAATCTAAACTTACTTTACAATTTGGTAAAAAAAAGAATACCTTATCCTTTGAGTGCTTTTAAGAATCAAAGGTCATTTTTGGGAATTGATAATCTTAATTTCATGATTAAAGAAATTCTTGAGAATAAGAATGTAGCTTCTGGAGTTTATAATTTTGCAGATGATGAGGTTTTGTCTACAAGCGATTTAGTCCAAATAATATCTTCTGTTTTAGATAAGAAAAATTTATCTGTTGCAATTCCCAAGAGTATAATTAATGGAATTGCTAAAATTGGAGATACAATTAAACTTCCTTTGAATTCTGAAGTATTACAAAAGTTAACGGAAAATTACAGAGTTTCAAATCAAAAAATTAAATTAGCAATAGGAGTTGATAAACTTCCTAATACTACACAACAAGGATTAGAAAAAACTATAAAAAGTTTCATCAGTAAACGTTAGAATATATGATACGTTTTTAATTTTAGTTTTTTGGAATAATCACTATAAATAGAGTAAGAAACTCGAATGTTCTTGATGGGATATTAGTTTCTTAGTGATGATTAGTATAAAAAAATAAAATATATTCAGAAATATAAGATAAAAATGTATTGTTATATATTAATTAAAAAAATGATTAAGATTGCCATTGTAAATAGACTAGATTAATTATAAAAAAATTGTTTGAAAGTAATTATATACTAATGTTACTATAATAAAAGATAAGTAGTATGGGGTTTTATGTTTTGTTACTGATAGTAATATTATTCTTGTTCTTTATTAGTTATAGATATTCAAATAAAGAAAAGATTGTTAGTTTAATTCTTTTGGGTATTTTGGTTTTAATAGGAGGGTTTAGAGATAGGATTGGTTGGGATTATAGTAACTATATTAATTGGTATGTTAAAGGAACTAGGGATGAAAATTTTGAGTTTGGTTTTTTAACGATTATGAAAGTCTTTCGGTATTTTAATCTAGATTATAGATTTCTTTTTTTCTTTTTTTCTTTTTTTACGTATTTTTTTGCATATCTTGGAGTCAGGAGATATACTAAAAAAAGTACTCTTCCTTTAGTTCTTTATTTTTTAATTCCAGTTTTGTTTTTGCATTCATTTACTTATATCAGACAATACTTATCTGTTACAATAGCTTTTTATGCTTTTACTTTCTTACTAGATAAAAAATATTTTATTTACTTTTTATTGATGCTATTGGGTATTTCATTTCATTACAGTTGTTTGATACCATTTGTGTTTTTTTTTATAGTCTATGTATGGGGAGACTCTGTAAAAAATAAGCATTTGTATATTCTAATGGGAGTTTCATTTATCATATCACAAATTGGAATTATTTATTGGTTAAGTTTACTTTTTAAAAATTCTCATTATCTATTTTATGTCTCCAGTAAATTTGCAGTTCCTGTCCCTTTATTAAAGTTATTGGTTATTAATACAATGGGGGTTTTAGTTATAAATTATTATAGAAAAAAAGGTTTTCAAAACAATCATCAAAAGTACTTATTGTTACTTTATGTATGTTCTATCTTTTTTTTAAATGTTTTTTCTGAATCTATAGAATTAACTAGGGTTTATATCTATTTCAGAATTTTCGAAATTATTCTTGTTGCAGATATCATACGTTATGGCTTGCTGAATAAGCGATTTTGGCTTATTATTTTTATATGCTGTTTTTATTTGCTTCCTTATTATAGAGCTATTAAGATTAACAGTGAAAGTGTACTAAAAGATGAATTTAAATTTATTCCTTATAAATCATTATTGTTGAAAACAGATAAGATATAATTCAGTCATAATTATAATTTAGATTATTATAGATAATGAATTAAATCATCTATTTAGAAATTGGCGAGAAGACTAATATAAAATAAGTAATAACAACAATTAGAACTTAAAAGATAAAAAAAATAAAAGCTATATAAAAATAAATAATGCAATACACAATCCTAGGAATTCTTTTGATGATTATAATGTTACTCTATTTTAAAGTGGCTAATCGATTTAATATTATTGACAAACCGAATGAAAGAAGTTCACATACTGAAATTACTTTAAGAGGTGGTGGGATTATTTTTTGGTTCTCTGCTTTGCTATATTTTGTACAAAATATTAAAGATAATTACTTTTTCTTTACTGGAATTACTCTAGTTAGTTTGGTTAGTTTTTGGGATGACATTCAAAGTTTATCAAATAAAATAAGAATCTCAGTTCATTTTTTAGCAATTACATTAATTTTTTATAATCTAAACGTTTTTAATTTGATGCCATTATATGGAGTCATTATTACCTATATTTTAGCCATAGGATTAATTAACGCTTATAATTTCATGGATGGTATTAATGGGATAACGGGTTTGTATACTTTAGTAGTGATGGGTTCGTTGTTATATGTAAATACTAAGATTCAATTATTTATCGACGCAGTTTTTATAAAGTATGCGATGATAGCTTGTTTTGTCTTTTTATTTTTCAATTATAGAAAAAGAGCAAAATGTTTTGCAGGAGATATTGGTAGTATAGCTATTGCTTTTTGGATAATTTATTTTATTTTGAAACTTATTTTAGTGACTAGTTCTGTAATTTGGCTTCTTTTTTTGGCAGTTTATGGTGTTGATGCAATACTTACTATTATACATCGATTATACTTAAAACAAAATATTTTTGAAGCACATCGCTTACATTTTTATCAAATTTTAAGTAATGAATATAAAATACAGCACAGATTGGTTGCTTTGTATTATGCAATTGCTCAGATAGTAGTTTCTGTCCTAGTTATATTTTTATATCAAAAAATTCAAGATTCATTATTATTCATAGTAATTATTGTACCATTACTTTTGATTTATACTTTGAAGTTTTATTTGATGAAGAAAAGTAATTTAAAATTAAATACATGATTCCAAAAATAATTCAAGGAGACAATTTTTCAGACCATCGTGGGACTATTTCGTATGTAAATGATTTTAGTTTTGCGGCTATCGAAAGGTTTTACATTATTAGTAATTCTGAAGAAAACCCTATTCGTGCTTGGCAGGGGCATAAATTAGATTTTAAAAATTTTTATTGTCTGAGTGGGGCTTTTAAAATTCATTTTGTAAAAATTGATAATTGGGAGAATCCTTCAAAGTATTTACCTGTGGAGACGATATCTGTATCAGCAGAAGATGGTAAAATTGTTTATATTCCTGCTGGCTATGCTAACGCAATCCAATCTTTAGAAAAAGGCTCAAAACTGATATCATTTTCTACATTGCCATTAGCAAAAGTAAGCGATGATGATGTTCGTTATGATTCTGATTATTGGAAAGTTAATGGATAATAAAAGGATTTTTTTATCATTATCGCAACAAAGTGGATTTGAAGAAAAGTATGTTCAAGATGCATTTAAGAATTCTTGGATTACATCTGGAGGACCTAATGTTGATGATTTTGAGAATAAGTTAGAAGATTATTTTGGTAACAAAGTTTCTATAGCAGCTTTAAATTCTGGAACAGCTGCAATTCATTTAGCATTAATTTTATTAGGAGTAAAATTGGGTGATGAGGTAATTTGTCAGAGTATGACATTTTCTGCATCTGCAAATCCAATTATGTATCAAGGTGCTACTCCTATTTTTGTCGATAGTGAAATAGATACATGGAATATTTCTCCAGAATTTCTAGAAATAGCAATTAAGGATAGAATTGCAAACGGAAAGAAACCTAAAGCAATAATCACTGTTCACTTATATGGAATGCCTTATAAAATAGATGAAATCCATACTATTGCTAATCATTATGAGATTCCAATAATTGAAGATAGTGCAGAAGCATTGGGTAGTAGCTATAAAGGGAAGAAGTGTGGGATGTTTGGTGATTTTGGAATCTTGTCATTTAATGGAAATAAAATAATTACAACTTCAGCAGGAGGCGCTCTGATTAGCTATTCAAATGGATTAAAAGAAAAAGCTATTTTTTACGCTACTCAATCAAGAGATAATGCTCAGCATTATGAGCACAGTGAGATAGGTTATAATTATAGAATGAGTAATATTTGCGCAGGAATTGGATGTGGACAAATGAAAATATTGGATAAAAATATTACTTCACGCAGGTCCATACATGATTTTTATGTAAATATATTTCAAAATATAAATGCCGTGACAGTTTTTGAAGAGCCTAATGAGGATTATTTTTCAAATTTTTGGTTAACTACCATTTTATTTAAAAATGATAGCGACAAGAAGATTAATAGAGAAACTTTACGATTAGCTTTGGAACAAGCAAATATTGAATCTCGTCCTTTATGGAAACCAATGCATTTGCAACCATTGTTTGCTAACTATCTGTACTATGGAGAAAAAGTTAGTGAAGGTTTATTTGAAAAAGGATTGTGCTTGCCGTCAGGGGCAAATTTAACAAGTGAAGATAAAAATAGAATTGAAGAAGTAATCAAGACTTTTTTTAATTAAGAAAAATATGAATTATATTTTAATATGAAGATTGAAGAAACATTTATTAAAGATTTAATCATTGTTGTGCCAACAGTTTTTGGTGATGAGAGAGGTTATTTTTTTGAATCATATAGTAAAACTAAATTTGAAGATTTAGGAATTAACATAGATTTTGTACAAGACAATCAGTCTTTTTCTAAAAGAGGAACTCTGAGAGGTCTACATTATCAAAACCCACCTTTTGCACAAACAAAACTAGTACGTGTTTTAGAAGGAGAAATAATTGATGTAGCAGTAGATTTAAGAAAAGATTCTCCTACCTATGGGAAATCATTTAGCATCTTATTATCTGCAGAGAACAAGAAACAATTGTTGGTACCACAAGGTTTTGCACATGGCTTTTCGGTTATTAGCAAAACGGCCTCAGTTATGTACAAATGTGATCAATTTTACAATAAAGCTTCTGAAGGCGGAATAAAATTTGATGCCCCATCATTAAATATCGATTGGGGAATGAACTTAAAAGACGCTATAGTTTCTGAAAAAGATCAAATTCTTCCTTTCATAGAAAATTGTAATAGTTTATTTTAATGGATAAGATACTTGTAACAGGAGCAAATGGACAACTGGGGTCAGAATTATTGGCTTTATCTTCAAATTATCCTCAATTTGAATGGTTTTTTGCTGATAGAACTAAAATTACTTTAGATAATCTAGATTTACTTAAAACTCAATTAAACGATATAAAACCAACAATTATTTTAAATTGTGGTGCTTATACAGCAGTAGATAAAGCTGAAACTGAAAAGGATTTGGCCAATAGAATTAATGATTTGGCAGTAGAAGTAATCGCAAAATATTCAGCTAAAAATAAAGTAAAATTAATCCATGTATCTACAGATTATGTTTTTGATGGAACATCATCATCGGCTTTGAACGAAGAAGCTCCTACAAAGCCTATAAATGTATATGGAGCTAGTAAAAGAGCTGGAGAAATTGCTTGTTTGAAAGAAAATCTAAATTCAATTATCTTAAGAACTTCTTGGGTATATAGTAAATTCGGAAATAATTTTGTGAAAACCATGCAACGTTTGATGCAGGAAAGAGATGCTGTTAATGTGGTAAATGACCAAATTGGATCTCCAACTTATGCTGCTGATTTAGCGCAAGCGATGATTAAGATTATTTCATCAGAAAAATGGATTCCTGGAATTTACAATTATTCAAATGAAGGTGAAATAAGTTGGTATGAATTTGCGTTGGCGATAAAAGAACTTGGTGGATATAATTGTGATGTTACAGGAATACCATCTGCATCTTACCCAACTCCTGCAAAACGTCCAGAATTTTCATTGTTAGATAAGAAAAAGATTAAGGATACTTATAATCTGGATATACCATATTATAAAGAGAGTTTAAAAAATATATTTACATAAATAAGCATGATTTGTAGATTTGACTTTTATTATTTCAGTTATATGGAATCTAAAATTTAAAATCTAAAATCTAAAATTAAGATCTATGAAAGGAATTATTTTAGCAGGAGGTTCAGGTACCAGATTGCACCCATTAACTCTTGCAATGAGCAAGCAAATGATGCCAGTGTATGATAAACCAATGATTTATTATCCATTATCTACTTTGATGATGGCAGGAATAAATGAAATATTAATTATTTCTACTCCACATGATTTGCCAAATTTTAAAAAATTACTTGGAGATGGAGCAAATTTAGGTTGTAAGTTTAGTTATGCAGAACAAGCTATTCCAAATGGATTGGCACAAGCATTTGTAATCGGAGAAGAGTTCATAGGAGATGATGATGTTGCTTTGATTTTAGGAGATAATATATTTTTTGGGGCCAATATGCAAGAACTCTTGCGTTCGAATACAAAACCAGATGGAGGAGTGGTTTTTGCTTATCATGTTTCGGATCCAGAACGTTATGGAGTAGTAGAGTTTGATCAGGATTTAAAAGCGATTTCGATAGAAGAAAAACCAAAGAATCCTAAATCTCATTATGCTGTTCCTGGGTTATATTTTTATGATAATTCGGTTGTTGAAATAGCAAAAAATATAGAGCCTAGTGCACGTGGAGAATACGAAATCACAGATGTAAATAAAGTATATCTTTCAAAAGAAGCTTTAAAAGTAGGAATATTAAGTAGAGGCACAGCTTGGCTTGATACTGGAACTTTTAATAGTTTGATGCAGGCGGGTCAATTTGTACAGGTATTAGAGGAACGTCAAGGACTAAAAGTAGGTTGTATAGAAGAAATTGCTTGGAGGCAAGGATTTATAAGTGATAATCAACTTGAAGAATTAGCTCTACCATTAGTTAAATCTGGTTATGGGGCATATTTGCTAGATTTTTTGAAACAAAAAAAGACAGGCGTTAAAATTTAATTTTTTGAATCCATTATTTCGTATTTTTGTAATTATTATCGGACTCTATAATTCTAAGACTAATTAATTTGAATAATAAACCAATCACTTTTGCAATTTTATTTGCTAAGTATTTTTCGATAGCTAACATGAGACTTAATATTCATAACCTAAGTTATTTACCTAGGTGGATTATAGTTTTAATGGATGTTATGGTATTGATTTTCTCTTTTACTTTTACTTATTTATTATTTAAGGGTACTGGTTTAGGATATATTATAACGCACCATGAGTTTTATTTTGTTGGGTCCCTTTTGGGAGTTAATATTTTTTTCTTTTGGTTGTTTAGGACATATTCAGGCATAATTAGGCACTCATCGTATATTGACGCAATCAAATTACTGTTTTCGCAAATGTCAGTGTTGGTCGTTTTCTTGTTCTTCAATTTTGTATTTGAATTATATCATGGCGATAAGGCATTTTTGAATACTGCTCTTTTTATAAATATTGTGCTTTCATTCTGTGGATTGTTTCTATATCGAGTAGTTGTAAAGCAAACATTTGAGCTTTATTTTGCTGAAAAAAACAATACTAAATTAATTAGAACTATTATCTATGGAACTGATGCTAATGCAATTTCTGTTGCTAATGCATTAAAGTTTGAAACACCTTCTCGTTTTAAAATTGTAGGCTTTGTAGATAAAAATAATCAAAATGCTTCAAAGAGGATGTTGGATTTACCAATATTGATTCAAAAGAAAAGATTGCCTGCATTAATGCGTTCCGTTGCGGCCGAAGGAGTTATTATTGCAGATAAAAGTTTATCAAAAGATGAACAATTAATTATTGTTGATCAATGTTTAGAGTTTAATTATAGAGTATATACAGTTCCACTAATTTCAGATTGGGAAAATCAAAAAGAGATATCTCAAAAAGTAAAAAATATTCAAATTGAAGATTTACTGGAAAGAAAACCAATAGTATTAGATAGTAAATCGATATCTAAGCAATTAAAAGATAAAACGATTTTAATTACTGGAGCTGCTGGGTCAATTGGTAGTGAAATAGTAAGACAGGTAATAGGATTTAATCCTAAAAATGTAATTTTATTAGATCAGGCAGAAACACCATTACATAGTCTTTGTTTAGAAACTCAAAATATGGTTTCTGATTCAAAAATTCATGCTGTAATTGCAGATGTGAAGAGTAAAGAGGCAATGGAAAGAGTTTTTAAAGTTTATGGACCACAAGTGGTTTTCCATGCTGCCGCATACAAGCATGTACCCTTGATGGAAGGAAATCCATCTCAAGCTATTTTAACAAATATTGAGGGAACTAAAAATCTAGCTGATTTAGCCTGTAAATATAAAGTAAAGAAATTTGTAATGGTATCTACAGATAAAGCTGTAAATCCTAGTAATGTTATGGGGGCTAGTAAACGTATTGCTGAAAAATATGTGCAGTCTTTACATTTAAAAAATCAAAAAGAAAAAGGGAATGATACAACAAAGTTCATCACAACTCGTTTTGGAAATGTATTAGGCTCTAATGGATCAGTCGTTCCTTTATTTACTAAACAAATTGCAGAAGGAGGACCACTAACTATAACCCATCCTGATATTATTAGGTACTTTATGACCATTCCAGAGGCATGTCAATTGGTTCTTGAAGCTGGTGCAATGGGTAATGGAGGTGAAATCTATATTTTTGACATGGGAAAACCTGTTCGAATTATTGATTTGGCCAGAAAAATGATAAAATTAGCAGGATTTATTCCAGAAAAGGAAATTAAAATTCAGATAGTTGGACTTAGACCAGGTGAAAAGCTATTTGAAGAATTACTAAACGATACTTCGAAAACATTGCCTACTTATCATAATAAAATTATGATTGCTGAAGAAATTCAAGATGAATATGAAAGCTTACATATAGAAATTGATGAGTTGATAGGAATATCTAAATTTTTTGATAATGACGATATTGTTGCAAAAATGAAAAAAATTGTGCCAGAATTTAAGAGCATGAATTCTAGTTTTGAGATTCTTGATAAATAGATGTAATGAGCGTGAAGATATTCAAGCTTTAATTTCTTACAATAAGGTGTTTTTTAATAAAAGCACCTTTTTTGTTTCTATTATTTAGAATAGAAATGTATTCATAATGTTGATAATTTATTTTAATTGTTACATTTGCCTTAATTAATACCATACTTTTTTAGTCTGTAAAATGAAGTAATAGTAACTTATTTCAGAAGTAGAATTTTTAAAATGTCGATGAATAAACCTGAAAATGCTTCAACTCCTTGGTTGTTTGAAATAACACCTAAGAATAATTTTTTTTCGCTGAATTTAAAAGAAATTTGGCAATATCGAGATTTGTTATTTCTTTTTGTAAAGAGAGATATCGTAACAGTTTATAAACAAACTGTTTTAGGGCCGCTTTGGTACTTAATTCAACCCTTGTTTACTTCGATAACATTTACTATAATATTTAATAATGTAGCTGGAATCGATACTGGTTCTGTGCCTCCCTTTTTATTTAACTTAGCAGGAATTACTGTTTGGAATTACTTTACAGCTTGCCTTACGGGAACTTCAGATACTTTTAGAGCCAATGCAAGTATATTTGGAAAGGTCTATTTTCCTAGAATTATTACTCCTCTCTCCATCGTAATTTCCAACTTGATCAAGTTTGGAATACAACTCTTAATTTTTATCGTTTTTTATATTTATTATTATAGTCAAGGTGCAATTATTAGCCTAAATATTATATCATTATTTTTTCCTTTATTAATTATTCTCATGGGGATTTTGGGATTGGGATTAGGAATGATGATATCTTCTTTGGTAACTAAATATCGCGATTTTAGCCATTTAATTGGTTTTGGGGTTCAGTTGCTTATGTATCTTTCTGCTGTTGTATATCCTATGGCATTGATTAAAGATAAAATCCCTAACTATGGCTGGTTGGTGCAATATAACCCATTGGCTTATATTATTGAAACATCTAGATATATGCTTTTAAATGTTGGAGATGTTTCAGTTGCAGGATTAGTATATACTTTGGTTGTTACTATTTCAATATTTTTGATTGGACTTTTAGTTTTTAATAAAACGGAAAAGAGTTTTATTGATACGGTTTAATTCAAAATGATTTGAATATTTTTTATAATTCATCATTTACAACTTATAATTTTTAATTGGAACAAGACATTATATTAAAAGCTGAAAATATCTCGAAACAATATCGTTTGGGACAAGTAGGAACAGGTACTTTAAGCCATGATTTAAATCGATGGTGGCATCGCATACGTGGAAAAGAAAATCCATATTTAAAAATTGGAGATTCTAATGACCGCAGTACTAAAGGAACTAGTGATTATGTTTGGGCTTTGCAAGATATTAACTTTGAAGTGGAACGTGGTGAGGTTTTAGGAATCATAGGTAAAAACGGAGCAGGAAAATCTACTTTATTAAAAATATTATCAAAGGTTACGGCACCCACTAGAGGAAGCATTAAATCTCGCGGGCGTATTGCATCTTTGTTAGAAGTTGGAACGGGTTTCAATCCAGAACTAACGGGTCGGGAAAATATCTACTTAAATGGTGCTATTTTGGGAATGACAAAAAAAGAGATTACTTCTAAACTTGATGAAATTATTGATTTTTCGGGTTGTGAGCGCTATATAGATACACCAGTAAAAAGATATAGTAGCGGAATGACCGTTCGTTTAGCTTTTGCAGTTGCAGCATTTCTAGAACCTGAAATTTTAGTTATTGATGAGGTTTTAGCCGTAGGGGATGCCGAGTTTCAGAGAAAAGCTATTGGTAAAATGCAGGATATTTCTAAAGGAGAGGGTAGAACTGTTTTGTTTGTGAGCCATAATATGGCAGCAGTAGAGACACTTTGTACACGTGTTATATGTATGGAGTATGGACGAATTTGTAGGGATGGAAATCCAACTAAAGTTATCTCGGATTATTTGCAAAGTAGTACTTTTTCTGAGCGAATGATTAATTTTGATTCTATTGCTAATGCTAAGGGGAACGAAAATATTCTGATTATGTATGCCGCTATTGAAAATACTTCGTCGACAAATAAAAATGATGTAATTGATGTGACCTCATCGGTTGATTTTAAACTTAAAATCATTAACCAAACAGATAGTGAATTAATTTCTGTAGGGTTTGATTTAAGAACCATTAAGGGAGATGTTGTTTTTGGATCTGGTAGTAAATTTGATTGCAAACTGAATGAAGTTAGTGAAATTACTTGTCAAATTCCCGCTAATTTTTTAAATGATGATGTGTATCAAATACATGTTTATTTCCACACAAACGATATGAGAGTTTTGTTTAATGACGAAGAACTATTAACTTTTGAGATAAAAGACGTTAAGAGAGAATCGGGTTATTTAGGTAAAGTAAACGGAATGATTAGACCTTCATTAGTTTGGGCTATTAATGATGTTTCCACGGTATGAAAAAAGTAGCTATTTTACAATCTAATTATATTCCTTGGAAAGGTTATTTTGATTTGATAAATCAAGTAGATGAATTTATTATTTATGATGAGATGCAGTACACCAAAAATGATTGGAGGAATAGAAATAAAATTAAAACTAATAATGGAATTCAATGGCTTACAATTCCAGTAAGAGTTGACAGTTTACATCAAAAAATAAATGAAACTCCAGTTTTTGATAAAAACTGGAGTAAAAAACACAAAGCAACTTTACAAACTAATTATGGTAAAGCAAAGTGTTTTGATGAAACAAAGGATTTTATTTTTAATTTATACGACCAAATTTCTAAATCGGAATTGTTATCTGAAATAAATTATACTTTTATAAAAGCATTATGTAATTATCTACAAATAGACACTAAAATAACCTTGTCTAGTGATTATGAGCTAGTTGTTGGAAAAACAGAAAGATTAGTTGCTTTATGTTTACAAACTAATGCATCCCACTATATTTCTGGACCTTCAGCAAAAAGTTATATTGATGAAAATTTATTTGCAGATAATAATATAAAACTCGAATGGATGGATTATTCCGGTTATACTGAATATGAACAATTACACTTAGGATTTGATCATGGAGTTTCTATTTTAGATTTGATTTTTAATGAAGGAAAAAATGCGAAAACTTTTTTTAAGAGTGATTTTAATTAATTAAATGAAATTAATAATTTTTGGCACAGGAGAGTTAGCGCAATTGGCGTATTTTTATTTTAGTCATGATAGTGAATATGATGTTCTTGGCTTTACACTTGATTCTACATATATTGATTCCCCAAACTATTTAGGTTTACCTCTAATTCCTTTTGAAGAAATTGAAAACATATATCCTCCAGATGAATACAAAATGTTTATTGCTATTGGTTATTCTAAATTGAACCAGAATAGGATTGATAAATATAATCAAGCTAAAACCAAAGGTTACGTTTTGGCTAGTTATGTTTCGTCCAAATCAACCTCTTGGCCAGGATTAGTAGTTGGAGAGAATACTTTTATAATGGAAGATAACACGATAATGCCGTTTTGTGTTATTGGAAATAACATTTTAGTCTTTGTGAATAATATAATAGCACACCATATGGTTATCAAAGATCATGTTACAATCACTTCACATTGTGCAATAGGAGGTAATGTTATTATTGAAGAAAAAGCATTTATAGGACTAAATGCTTCCTTAAGAAACAACATTGTTATAGGTCAAGGAGCAATAATAGGTACAGCTGCTAATGTTGTTAAGGATGTAGATGATTATAAAGTTATGATGGGGAATCCAGCTAAAGCTTTAGAAATTGATTCTAGTGAGATAAAATTGTAAAACTATTTATATTTTGATGATAAATTTCAATAAACCTTACCTTACAGGAAAAGAAACTTTATACATTACCGATGCGGTAGCTTCAGGAAAAATATCAGGTAATGGTAAATATACTCAATTATGTCAAAAGTTTTTTGAACAAAAGTATGGGTTCGAAAAGTGTTTATTGACTACATCTTGTACCGATGCATTAGAAATGGCTGCTATACTTATTGACATTCAGCCGGGAGATGAGGTTATAATACCTTCTTATACTTTTGTATCTACTGCAAATGCGTTTGTATTACGTGGAGCAAAGATTATTTTTGCAGATTCTAATTCATTCAATCCTAATATAGATGTTACTACATTAGAATCTTTAATTACATCTAAAACTAAGGCAATAGTTCCTGTACATTATGCAGGAATTTCCTGTGATATGGATGTAATAATGGAAATTGCTAATCGCTATAATTTGTTTGTAATTGAAGATGCTGCACAAGCAATAGATAGTTTCTATATCGGAAAAGATGGTGTAAAAAGAGCGCTAGGATCGATAGGGCATTTAGCTGCTTTTTCTTTTCATGAAACTAAAAATATCATTTCCGGTGAAGGAGGGATGTTGGCAATTAATGATAAGCAGTTTGCAAATCGCGCGGAAATTATTTGGGAAAAAGGAACCAACCGGTCAGCTTTTTTTAGAGGTGAAGTCGACAAATATAATTGGGTTGATATTGGTTCTTCTTTTTTGCCATCCGAAGTTATTGCTGCTTTTCTTTGGGCACAAATTGAACATTTAGATGAAATTCAAAAAAGAAGAAAACAAATTTGGAATCAGTATTATGAAAGCTTAAAACAAAATGAAGAAAAAGGTGATTTTAAATTACCACATATACCAGATTACGCAACAAATAATGCACATATGTTTTATTTGGTTTTTGAATCATTAGAAAAAAGAAATGGATGTATTACTCGACTGAAAAATAATGAAATTCATGCTGTATTTCATTATTTGAGTTTACATAAAAGTCCATTTTATTCAAATCAACATTCGGGAGGAGAATTGATCTTTAGTGATTTGTATTCAGATAGATTATTACGACTACCATTTTATTATGAATTATCAAAAGAGGATATTGATTCAATCATATTTGCAATAAAGAATGAGTAAGAAAAAGATATTATTTGTTGTCTCTGATTTTTATCATAACGGAGCACAAAGAGAGATGTATGAATTTGATAATGCATTAGATAAAGATAAATTTAAGGTGACTATACTTAGCTTAGCAGACTTAAATCTTAGATTGGATTTGCCAGATTATTTTTACGAAAGACATCTTTCTTTAGGTACAGAGATTCTTTTTTTAAAAGATTTTATTAGAAAATCAAAAAATAGATTGGAATCTAGAATATTAAATAGAATATTGAGGAACGTAACGAATAATAAACTTAAAAAGAATAACATTAAAAATCTTGTTACTTTATTCGATAATTTCGACAAGGTTATATTTATGGGAGAATATGTTTATCAATCTTTATCAAATAACATTCCATCAGATTATTTTAAAGAAATTTTTATCTTCATTATGTGTTCAAGATTCCAATCGGAAAGTTATAGGGATTTTGATAAAAAAAAACAATTTGTCTTTATTGGGGGATTTGATAGTGCAAAACAAATTGAACATGAATTTGAAGGTTTTAGTAATTACAGATTTGAATTTATGCCTTTTTGTTTAGCCGTGACAAATGAGTATAATAAATGGCAATTTAATGAGACATGTAAAACTAAAAAGATAGGAATATTTACAAGATTGCATAAAGACAAACCTTTAGATCCATTTTTATACGCCTATCAGGTTTTGTTAAGTCAAGGTTATAATATTGAGCTGCATGTTTTTGGAGTTGGGGATTATAAGCATGCCGAATATGATCGTTACGTTAATAATTTAGATTTGAACGGGAAGGTTTATTTTAGAGGGCATCAGTCAGACATGAAAAAAACTATTCTGGAAGAAAAATTAGATTTAGTATGGTTTCAAGGATATAATAATCTACCAGCAGGTTTCGCAGCATTAGAAGTATGTTTAACAGGAACCCCACAAATTTTTTGGGATTTTTTTATTGGGGATAATGAACATATAAATAAATTAGACTTTATTTATCCACATTATAAAGATTTATTAGCATTTGTTGAGGCTAGCAAAGCAGTTTTGTATAATTATAAAATTGCAGAATCACTTTCGGATAAACAATTTCAAGATATTTTTAATAATAGAAATGTTTTTAAAAATGTTGGAAATATTGAAAAAATACTTTTAGAATAATGAATATTTCTAATCATCCAAGAATTACAGTATTAATGCCTGTCTACAATTGCGAACTTTATATAAAAGAATCAATTGATAGTATTTTAAATCAAACTTTTTCAGATTTTGAATTTATAATAATTGATGACGCTTCTACAGATGAAACATTATCAATTATAAGAAGCTATGATGATAATAGAATTAAATTAATTAAAAAACCATTAAATACGGGTTATACTAATAGTTTAAATCACGGATTAAGTATTGCAAAAGGAGAATATATTGCAAGAATGGATGGTGATGATATAAGCTTGCCGGAACGTTTTGCAAAACAAGTTGCTTTTTTAGACACAAATCCTGAAACAGTGCTTATTGGTACATTCATTAAAATTATTGGCAGGGATAAAATTATTACCGTTCCGGAATATCATGACGCTATAAAATTAGCAATGCTTAAGGATTGCTGCATAGCACACCCAACGGTAATAATTAGGAAAAGTTGTTTAGATAAATTCTCTTTAATTTATGACGAAAAAAAAGAACCAGCCGAAGATTATGATCTTTGGACAAGATTATTAGCAGTAGGAAAATTACATAATTTACAAGAAGTTTTGCTTCATTATCGCGTTCATAGTTCGCAGGTATCTCATAAAAGGAATGAACAACAAAGAAATATCGCATTAGAAATAAAAATTAATTTATTGAATAATCTCGGTTTTGAAAAGAACGATCAGACATACGATTTTTTAAAGAAAATAATAGCACGAAGAGAATCCTTTTCTTTTATAGAAATGAATCAGTTTGAAGATTTAAAAAGCAAATTACTTTTAGCCAATCAAAAGTCATTTTTTGAGCAACAAGGTTTTGAAAAATATCTGTTTGAGATTCAGAACAATCTATTTAAAGATTACTTTTTAAAAAGAGAAAGATATTCACCGATAATTTATTTTCAATATTTGAAAATTAAATACAATTGGCAAATTAAATTAAAGGCATTGCATGAAATTAAATTATTTGTAAAATCAATGATTTTTTACAGCAAAAAATGAGAGATCCAATAGTGTCTATAATAGTTCCGTGCTATAATCAGGCTCAATATTTAAACGAAGCTTTACAATCTGTATTGGATCAAACCTATGAAAATTGGGAATGTATTATCATCAGTGATGGTAGTCTGGACAACACACAAGAAATAGCAGAAAATTGGGTTAAAAAGGATAAAAGATTTAGGTACTATTATCAGCAAAATGCAGGAGTTAGCAGTGCAAGAAATTTAGGGATTAGAAATAGCATTGGCGAATATATTCTGCCGCTTGACGGAGATGATAAAATTGCTCAAAATTACATACAACAAGCTATAAAAGCATTTGAAAATGACGAATCGCTAAAACTCGTTTATTGCAAAGCAGAGAAATTTGGAGATGAAACCGGCAACTGGAATTTAGCACCATTCTCTCTTAAAGCATTAGCATTAGACAATATGATTTTTTGCTCTGCTGTGTATCGAAAAAGAGATTGGGAATTAGTTAGAGGTTACGATGATAATATGCAGGAAGGGCTAGAAGATTGGGAATTTTGGATAGCCTTTCTAAAAAATGGCGGCAACGTATTGTGTTTAGATATAACAGGATTTTACTATAGAATAAAATTAGTGTCAAGGCAAAAAAAACTAGATACTGTTATAAAAGATAAACTCTTTAATTATTTAAGCATAAAACATGCCGATTTTTTTGTACAGCATTTAGGATCTTTTGGAGCATTAAATAATAATTTGCTAAAAGAAAGAGAAGCATTTTCTATAAAACTAAAAAGCGAAAAATTTGTACTTGATTTGTTTTGTAAAACTTTTTTTGGATTTACAATATTCGGAAAAATAAATAAGAAATAAATGCTGGCTATAGTTATCCCTTATTACAAACTAGTTTTCTTTGAAGAAACTTTAAAATCGTTATCAGGCCAAACAGATAAAAGATTCAAAGTTTATATAGGAAATGACGCCAGCCCTGAAGATCCATCTCTGTTATTGGAACAATATAAAGATAATTTCGATTTTGTTTATCAATCGTTTGATAATAATTTAGGAAGTATATCACTGGTAAAACATTGGGAACGTTGTATTGCGCTTATTAATGATGAAGACTGGATAATGATTTTAGGAGATGATGATATTTTGGAAAATACAGTTGTAGCATCCTGGTATAATCATTACGACATTTTTAATACAAAATCGAACCTGATAAGATTTGCATCAAAATCTTTAAATATGAATTTAAACGGAAGAGTAAGTGATTCATTTACAAATCCGGTATGGGAGAAAGCATCTGATTCTTACTTTAGAAGATTTAAAGGTTTGACAAGAAGCTCTTTATCCGAATATGTGTTTTCAAAAAAGATTTTTCAAAAATACGGATTTTTCGATTTTCCTTTGGCATGGCACAGTGATGATGCGGCCTGGATTTTTTTTTCTGACAATAAACCTGTTTATTCTATAAACGATAATAATTTGTTAATCAGATATTCTGCCATATCGATATCAGGAACACAAAACAACCAAGGCTTAAAAGATATCGCCAGCGAAAATTTTTATAAAGAATGTATCATTAAAAAAATGGATTTATTTAGTCGATCCCAACAAATAGATCTTGTATTACAATATGAAATTTCAATAAAAAAAAATAGAAAATTAAGACTGGACGAATGGCGTTATTTACTTCTTTTTTATATTTCTGTAATGGATATTAACGGTTTCTCTAAATGTTTAAGAAGATTTTATTTAAGCTTTAAGCATTAAAAAGCTGTAATTTTTGTAATAGATGAGTGTACAGAATAAGTTAAAAACAGAAAAGAAATGAAAATACTTTTTGTATCTATACCTTCTATTCATGCTATTCGCTGGATCGAAAATTTAAACGGAAAAGATTATGAGCTTTATTGGTTTGATGTTTTACACAGAGGAAAATTAGAGAATTCAGGTGATATTCGTCAATTTACCGACTGGAAAAAAAGAAAATACCCATACATAAAAGGAGAATATTTTTTAAAAAAGAAAATACCTTCATTATATCATAAAGTAATTCCTTTTCTAGAAATTTCTGCCAACGAAGCTTTAGAGGCCATTATACAAGAAATACAACCGGACATCATTCATAGTTTTGAACTGCATTATGGTTCTTATCCAATATTGAAAGCAATGAATAAAAACCCCAATATTAAATGGATTTATTCTTGCTGGGGAAGTGATATTTTCAGACATCAGGTCTTTAAAAATGATATTCAAAAAATTAAATCGGTCTTAAGCAGGGTCGATTATTTAATAACAGATTGTAAAAGAGATCATAATTTAGCAAAAAAATATAATTTTAAAGGAACTTTTCTTGGAGTTATACCGGGAGGTGGCGGATATAAGATAAATGATGTTAAAGTTAATTTTCAGGATGTTGAGTCCAGAAAGTTAATTTTGATAAAAGGAAATCATAATGAAACCGGCAGAGCAATCTATACTTTAAAAGCTATTCAGAAAATAATTCATTTGTTAGATGATTTTCAAATTTATGTTTTTTCTGCAGGAGAAAAAACCAGAGAATTCATTAAATCAGATTCAAAACTAGAGATGAAAATTAAAATACTAGAAAGGGTAAACCAAAGTGAACTTTTTAGTTATTTTGGAAAAGCATTTTTGTATATAGGCAATAATTTTTCAGACGGAATGCCAAATTCTTTATTAGAGGCTTTATTATTTGGAGCTATTCCTTTACAATCAAATCCGGGTAATGCTACAAAAGAGCTTATTGGAGAAAAATATTTTGGAGATCTGATTGATGACCCTGAAAACCCAGATGAAATAGCTCAAAAAATAGTAAATCTGATAGATAATAAAGATAATAATATTCAATTTGCCAAAAAAAACCATCTTACTGCAATTGAGGATTATGATT
This sequence comes from Flavobacterium sp. AJR, assembly GCF_002156885.1. Lineage (NCBI taxonomy): Bacteria > Pseudomonadati > Bacteroidota > Flavobacteriia > Flavobacteriales > Flavobacteriaceae > Flavobacterium > Flavobacterium sp. AJR. Next base: position 51,430 of record NZ_NCWQ01000021.1, read on the forward strand.
ACGAAAAAATAAAAAATTCTATTTGTAATGTATATAATTTATCATAAATGAATAAACCTCTGGTCTCTATAATTGTTCCTGTTTACAATAGGGCACATTTAATTGGTGAAACACTGGACAGTTTAATTGCACAGACTTATTCTAATTGGGAATGTATTATAGTCGATGATAATTCATCAGATCAAATAGAAGAAAAAATAAAATCGTATCAGGACAATGATGGAAGGTTTAAACTGGTTGTAAAGTCAAAAGAAGATAAGAAAGGAGCAAGTGCCTCCAGAAATATTGGATTGAAAATAGCGAAAGGCGATTATATCCAGTTTCTTGATTCAGATGATATACTGGCCAGCAATAAACTTGAGGAGCAAATTCAATTATTGCTAAATGAGGAAGATTTTGTTATTTCAACATGCAAATGGGGAAGATTTGATCAAATTAATGAGCCTTTAAGTTTAAATGAGAGCAGTCTTGATTACAGAAATTTCGATGCTATAAAGGAATATTTTGATTTAACAGGACTATATGGAGGTTTCTTCCCTTCACATAGTTTTTTGATTAATAAAGAATTAATAAGGTTTTCAGGTTATTGGAATGAAAATTTAACAATGAATGATGATGGTGAGTTTTTTTTCAGAATATTATTAAATTGTAGTAAAATAATTTTTGCCAATACTACTTACGTTTTATATAGAAATAATATTTCTAATGAGAACTTAAGTTTGCTAAAAACAGCAGATAAAGCTTTAAGTCTCATTAATAGCTGGAAAATAATAGAATCATTATATTATACAAAGTACAATGATCCTGATTCAGCCTTCTTAAATAAAAAGAAACAAAGTGTTTACTTTGAAATAAAAAGGGAGTTTCCTGAAATTATTTGTCAGAATAAGACTTTCTTTAAGCATCAGATTAAAAATGACACAGTTTTCCTAAAAATCAAAAAACTAAAGAAAAGAGTTTTTCATAAACTAAAAATTATATTTACGAAATAAGATGCGGGTAGGATATAATCCACATAAAGACAAACAACAAGAAGATTCCGGATATTTACACCAGATCATAATTCCCGTATATATACCTAATCACGAAGGATACTTTAAAGATAGTCTTACTATTTTAAAACTATGTTTAGACTCCTTGTTTGCCACGACACACAATCAAACCTTTATAACAATTGTTAATAATGGGAGTGATATAGGCGTTGTAAGTTATTTAGATTTACTACTGAAAGAAAATAAAATTCAAGAACTTATTCATACCCAAAATATAGGAAAACTTAATGCAATACTAAAAGGATTAGCCGGTAATAATATAGAATTGGTTACCATTTCAGACTCAGATGTTTTGTTTTTAAACAATTGGCAAAAAGAAACAGTCAATATTTTTAAATCAGTTCCAAAAGCTGGAGTTGTTGGAATTGTGCCTCAGTTTAAAATGTACGAAAGTAATTGCGGGAACGTATTATTTGATACAATCCTAAGTTCAAAACTTCAATTTATTCCTGTAAAAAATAAAGAAGCCCTAATACATTTTTATGATAGTTTAGGTTGGAAAAGAGATTACAATCAGGACTATCTGAAATACAATTTAGGACTTAAAATTAATGAGAATCAAAATGTTCTCTTAGGTTCAGGACATTTTGTAGCAACTTATAAAAAAGATATTTTTAACGAAATAATAAGTTATATTCAATTTAAAATGGGCGGTACAAGCGAAGCATATTTAGATAAAGCTCCACTTAAAAAAGATTATTGGCGTGTAACAACACAGGATAATTATGCCTGTCACATGGGAAACACTTTAGAAAATTGGATGATTGTTCCTCAAACTTTAAAAGACGATATCGAAGAATTAAAGTACGGTTTTAAGAAAAATAAAACAATAAGCCCGTTTTTATACTGGATAAAAAACAAGCTTTTCGTAAAGTTTATTTCCATAAAAGTATTGATAAAGTTATTTCTAAAATGTAAAAAACTACCCAAAGAAATGATTTCAAAATATTAGTAAATGACATTTATTCCTAAAGAATTTACAATATTAATTACAACCAAAAATCGAAAAGATGATTTGGCATTTACATTGCGTAAAAGTCAGGATTTATTAGATCGGGAAGATGTTGTGTTCATCATTTGTGATGATGGATCAACAGACGGCACAGACTTATTTATTCAGAAAGAATACCCAAATATTCAACTCATCCGGAATACGGAAAGTAAAGGATTAATTTATAGCAGAAACAGATTAATGGATTTGGTTACTACCGAATTTGCAATTTCTATAGATGATGATTTGCATTTTATTACTCAAAATCCTTTAGAAATTATTAAGAACACTTTTAATGAAAATCCAAAAATAGGGCTACTCGGTTTTAGAATTTTTTGGAATCTTCAGGAACCCAAAATAATTAATTCTGATGAGGTTTTGCATCGTATGAAAAGTTTTGTTGGCTGTGGACATGTTTGGCGAATGAGTGCCTGGAGAGATATTCCAGATTATCCGGCTTGGTTTATTTTTTATGGAGAAGAAGATTTTGCATCATACCAGTTATTGAAGAAAAAATGGGAGATTTATTATTTACCCCAAGTTTTAGTCAATCATAGAGTAGATATAAAATCTCGTAAAAAAAATCCCGATTATGCTTTGCGATTACAACGTTCATTACGCGCTGGCTGGTATTTGTATTTTTTATTTTATCCGATTAAAATTATCCCACGAAAATTATCCTATTCAATTTGGATGCAGTTAAAATTAAAAGTCTTTAAAGGCGATTTTAAAGCTTTAAAAGCATTGTTATTAGCCATATTAGATTTGTTGTTTTCAATGCCAAAAATTATTAAAAACGCAAACAGATTATCCATACAGGAATATCAGAACTATCAAAAATTAGAAGAAACAAAAATCTATTGGAAACCGGAAGATAACTAATTTAGCTAAATGAAAACTATTGCTATAATTCCCGCTCGCGGAGGATCTAAACGATTGCCTCAAAAAAACATAAAGTTACTTGGTGAAATTCCGTTACTTGCCCATAGTATTCTATATGCCAAAGAAAATAATGAAATCATCGATGAAGTATATGTTTCTACAAATGATGATGATATTAAAAAAATTGCGTTAGAATTTGGAGCAAAAGTAATCAGCAGGCCCGAAAGTATTTCGGGAGATTTAGAACCAACTGTTTCAGCATTAAAAAACGTGTTGGAACAAATTACAGATACCGTTGAGAATGTTGTTTTATTACAAGCCACAAATCCGCTTCGACCACACGATTTATTAAAAGAAGCGTTTGAGATTTATCAAAAAGAAAAATGTAATAGTTTATTCACCGTTTCCCGAAATCATCAAAAATTCGGAAAAATAGTAAACCAGAAATTTATTCCGTTCAATTACGAAATAGGTCAGCGAAGTCAGGATTTAGAGCCGCTTTTTTTCGAAAATGGATTGCTTTACATTACAAAAGCCGCCCTGATTATGGAAAATATTATTATTGCCGAAAATGCATTTCCTTTCAAAATAGATTCTATTTTTGCCGACGTAGATATAGATACCCAAGAAGATTTTGATTACGCCGAATATCTATACCCAAAACTTATAAAACCCTAATTCATAACCTACTTTATGAACCCATTTATAGAAATTGCAGGACGAAAAATCGGACCAGATTTCCCTCCTTTGGTTATTGCCGAAATCGGAATTAATCACGAAGGCTCATTACAGGTTGCCAAAGAAATGGTAGATGCTGCAAAAAGAGCAGGAGTTGAGGTCGTAAAACACCAAACTCATATTGTTGAAGATGAAATGAGCGGAGCTGCCAAAAAAGTAATTCCGGGAAATGCCGATGTTTCTATTTATGAAATAATGGAACGCTGCTCACTTAATGAAGCTGACGAACTTGAACTTAAAAATTATGTAGAAAGCAAAGGCATGATTTTTATTTCGACGCCATTTTCCAGAGCTGCGGCCGAAAGACTGAAGGAATTTGATATTCCAGCCTATAAAATTGGTTCAGGAGAATGTAATAATTATCCATTACTGGAACATATTGCTTCATTTGGGAAACCTGTTATTTTAAGTACAGGAATGAATACCATAGAAAGTATCCGGAAAGCTGTTGCTATTTTCGACAAACATAATATTCCCGTTGCACTCTTGCATACAACAAATTTGTATCCAACACCAATTCATTTAGTTCGTTTTGGAGCAATGACAGAACTGCACAATGCTTTTCCTGATAAAGTTTTTGGTTTAAGTGACCATACCTTAAATAACAATGCGTGCTTAGGAGCTGTTGCTCTTGGTGCAAGTATTCTCGAAAGACATTTTACAGATCACATGCAGCGCACAGGCCCGGATATTGTATGCAGTATGGATGAAAAAGCTTGCGCTGAATTAATTGTTTCGAGTGCAGAAATTGCCTTGATGCGTGGCGGAACAAAAAAACCGGCATTAGAAGAACAAGTGACAATAGATTTTGCATTTGCCACCGTTTGTACAATAGCATCAATTAAAAAAGGAGAAAAATTATCTAAACAAAATATTTGGGTAAAACGTCCCGGAACCGGAAAAATCTTAGCAGAACATTTTAATGATTTAATTGGAAAAACTGCATCAAGAGATATTGAAAACGACGAACAATTGGATTTTACTGATTTTGAGTAAAATATTTTAAATGAAAAAAATCCTTTTCCTAACAGGAACACGTGCCGATTTTGGCAAGATAAAGTCACTCATTTCGATTCTGGAAAAACAGTCGGAATTTGAAGTTTTCGTATTTGTAACCGGAATGCATTTACAAGAAATATATGGTTATACTTTAATAGAGATCGAACGCTGTAATTTTAAAAATGTTTTTACATTCGAAAACCATACGCATGAAACCACAATGGATCTTACATTGGCAAAAACCATTGAAGGATTATCAAATTATTGCAAAGAGATAAAACCCGATATGATTGTCGTGCACGGTGATCGTGTCGAAACGCTTGCAGGCGCAATCGTAGGATCGCTTAACAATATTTTAGTTTCTCATATAGAAGGCGGAGAAGTTTCAGGAACTGTTGATGAATTAATTCGTCACAGCGTTAGTAAATTAAGCCACATTCATTTTGTGTCAAACAAACAAGCCGAAAAGAGATTGTTGCAAATGGGAGAAATTAAAGAATCTATTTTCACAATTGGTTCTCCCGATATTGACATCATGTTTTCAGATCAATTACCTGATTTAGCAATTGCAAAAGCATATTATAAAATAGATTTTGAAAAATATGCCATTGTAATGTTTCATCCTGTAACTACAGAAATTAAGGAAATACAAAAATATGCAGAAACCTTTGTTACTTCATTATTACAAGACAATCATAATTATGTCGTCATTTTCCCAAACAATGATTTAGGAAGTCAGTTTATTATAGAAGCCTATCAAAAACTGAAAGAGAATCCAAGATTTAGAATTTTCCCATCATTGCGTTTCGAATATTTCCTGACCTTATTAAAAAACAGTCAGTTCATTATCGGTAATAGTAGTGCAGGAATTCGAGAAGCTCCATATTACGGAATTCCAATTATTAATATCGGAACCCGTCAGCAGAACAGAGCAGTTCATGCTGATATTATCAACACTGATTATTCAGAAAAAGGAATAAAAGAAGCACTTTCAATTATTGATTCTCACAAAGTTCAAATTGTTGAAGATGATTTTGGAGAAGGAAACAGCAATGAATTATTTCTTCAAAGCATTCAAAAAGCTGATATTTGGCAACTCAATCATCAAAAACAATTTAGAGATTTTAAGTAATCGGATTATAAATTAAATGAAAAAATTAGGAATAGTAATAACCGACGGAGTAGGATTTAGAAATTTTGTCATGAGTGATTTCATTAGTGAAGCAGTGAAACAATTTGATAAAATCATTATCTATTCTGGTTTGCCCGAAAGTTGTTATCAGAATTTTAATAATTCAAAACTCGAAATAAAAGAGCTTGCTGTTTTTAAAGAAGGAAAAGCAACATGGGCTTTTAGAAAATGGAAAGAAATTGCCCATTTACAAAAAAACAAATCCTTTTACGGGATGAATGATAATCTTGTTTCAGGTTATCCTAAAAATAATTCAGTTCGTTCATTATTTGTAAAAACCATTTATTCTTTTACAAATTTTATAAACTCAAATTCAAGTATTTTATTAGCCGAAAAAATTCAATTTTCATCTTTCTCAAAAGATAAAATCACAAAAGAATATATCGAAATACTTAAAGAAGATAAACCTTCACATTTATTTTTCACACACCAGCGTCCGCCTTATTTAGCGCCATTTTTGTACGCGGCAATTCAAACAAAAACTCCAACAAGTACCTTTATTTTTAGTTGGGATAATTTAGCTTCAAAAGGAAGAATGTTAGGAACGTTTGATAAATTTTTGGTTTGGAGTCAGTTAATGAAAGAGGAGCTGCTCTATTTTTATCCAAATGTAAAAAATGATGAAGTTCAGGTTGTTGGAACACCACAGTTTGAACCTTATGTTCTCGACAAGTATAAATCTTCAAAAGAAAATTTTCTTGCCAAATTTGGATTAGACAGCAATAAAAAAAACATTTGTTACAGTTGTGCCGATGTTTCTATTGGGCCAAATGATCCAATTGTAATTAAAACCATTGCCGAAGCTATTCGAAATAATGAAATTGAAGCACAAGTACAGCTTTTAGTACGAACATCTCCGGCCGAAGATGATAGCCGATTCAAAACTATTCGCGATGAATTTCCTGAAATTATCTGGGATGTACCAAAATGGATTCTAACCAGAGAAAATCATCAGGAAAGCTGGTCGCAGCGAATTCCAAGTGATGAAGATATTACAAATTTACGATCATTATTAGAAAATGCCGATTTAAGCATCAACATGTGTTCTACCATGAGCCTCGATTTTATGCTGTTTGATAAACCGGTAATTAATACCGTTTTTGGAAACCTTGAAAATGGTCTTTATAACGATCAGAGATTTTTAAATTACAATCATTACAAAAAAGTGATTGATGGTAACGCTGTAACCATTGCTAAAAATAAACAGGAATTAATCGATCAAATCAATCAAACATTTAATAATCCTGAAGAAAGAAAATCAGAAAGAAAATCAATGATTGATTTACAAATCGGGAAAAGTTTACAAGGAACCAGTAAACGTATTGCCAAAACTTTAGCCTCATTCCATGACTAAAATAGCAATACTTTGCAATTATCAATTACTTCCTGAAAGAGTGGGAGGTATGGATTATTTTTTCTGGGATTTTGATAAAAAATGCAAAGAAAATAATGTCGAAGTCGATTGGTTTTTCCCAAATACATCAAATCACGGATTATATTCTAATTTGACAATTTACAGTAATGAAAAGGAAAGTGTCGAAAATAATTTCCTCTCCTTTTGCAAGCAAAATAAAACAGAATATTCTCAGATCATAACTCATTTTGTAGAACTGTGCACGCCTTTTTTCTATATAATCAGCAAACTATCAAAAGCAAAAATTATTGTCGTTGATCATAATCCACGACCTTTAAGCGGATATTCATTTAAAAAGAGAATAAACAAAAGAATAAAAGGAATTTTAGTCTCAAGATATATTGATGTTTTTGTTGGCGTTTCAGAATATTCTAAAAAAGAACTTATAAAAGATTTTGGCAATCATATAAAAAGTAAGATTCTTGTTATTCCGAATGGATTAGACGTTTCGAAATTTATACAGAAAACGGATTTTTCTTCTAATAACAAATTTATTGTTGCCTGCCATTTACGAAAAGAAAAAGGAATTCAAGACTTAATAACAGCAGTTCAGGGGATTCGGGATTTGCATAATTTTGATTTTTCAATTGATATTTATGGAGAAGGTAATTATCAGGAAGAATTAAATAAAATGATTGAGGAGTTTTCTCTTCAGAGTATATTTAATTTTAAAGGCAGCGTATCAGATTTGAATGAAGTTTATTGCAAGTATGATTATCTTATACATCCTTCGCATGGAGAAACATTTTGTTATACAGTACTGGAAAGTTTACTGTGTAATTTGCCAGTAATTACGACTCGAAATGAAGGTAATGTGCTTGGTTTGGTAATGGAAAATAAAAACGGATTTTTATTTGATACATTAAGGATAGATCAATTAAAAGAAATTTTACTAAATATTCTAAATCAAAACTATATTTTTAAGAATAACTCAGTTATTAATGATAATTTGCAGACTTTTTCGCTAACCAAAATGGTAGATAATTATTTTGAATTAGTTAATAAAAATCAAAACTTTAAACGTAATTAAAATATTCATTAATAGGATTATATGTTTTTTAACTCCATAGCATTTGCTGTTTTTTTACCAATCGTTTTTTTCTTGTATTGGTTTGTTTTTAATAAAACCAAAAGCGCTCAAAATGCTTTACTAATTGTTGCCAGTTATTATTTTTATTCTTGTTGGGATTGGAGATTTCTGTTTCTATTAGTTTTTTCTACATTTCTGGATTATTATACCGGAATTCAAATCGAAAAAGGAAAATCAGAAAGAAGCCGAAAGTTTTGGTTTTGGCTTAGTATTTTAGTCAATTTAGGATTCTTAGGAGTTTTTAAATACTATAACTTTTTTGCTGCCTCTTTCTCAGATTTATTAAACTCAGCTGGTTTTAAGGCAAGCCCAATTTTATTGAATGTGATTCTTCCGGTCGGAATTTCATTTTATACTTTCCACGGTTTATCATACGTAATCGATATTTATTTTAAAAGAATAAAAGCCGAATATAACTTTGTAGATTATTCTCTGTTTGTTAGCTACTTTCCACTTTTGGTTGCAGGACCAATCGAAAGAGCTACACATTTATTGCCACAGGTAAAAGTTAAACGTGAGTTTAATTTTCAAATGGCGAAAGAAGGTATTTACCAAATTATTTGGGGATTAGTTAAAAAAGTTGTCATTGCAGATACTTGTGCTACTTATGCCAATGCTATTTTTGATAATTATACTTCAATGAATTCTTTCTCTCTTATTTTGGGCGCAATATATTTTGCATTCCAAATTTATGGGGACTTTTCAGGATATTCAGATATTGCACTAGGAGTTTCTAAGTTATTTGGTTTAGATTTATTACGAAATTTTAATTATCCATATTTCTCACGAGACATAGCTGAGTTCTGGCGCCGTTGGCACATTTCGCTGTCGTCTTGGTTCCGTGATTACCTTTACATTCCTTTAGGTGGGAGCAAAGGTGGTATTTGGATGAAAATCAGAAATACCTTTATCATTTTTGTAGTTAGCGGATTTTGGCATGGTGCGAATTGGACATATATTGTTTGGGGATTTATAAATGCAGTTTACTTTCTGCCTCTACTTTTATCAAATAGCAACAGAAACAATATGGATGTGATTGTACTAAAATGGAATTTTGGCTCTGTAAAAGTAATAATGAGTATTCTCTATACTTTTTTATTGACCTGTGTTGCTTGGGTATTTTTTAGAGCCAGAACAATAACCGATGCAATTGAGTATTTGAAAAGGATGATTTCTAATGGGGAATTTAAAATTCAATTTTTAGCAAATGATCGAAGTAATTATGAATTGATAATTATGATTGGTTTGTTTGTTTTAGTTGAATGGAATAATCGTAATAAAATAGAACCTATTTCGGGAAAAAGAAGCTTATTGAAATTAGCTTTAGCAATAGCAGCTATTATGGCATTAGGTACTTTTTCAGATTATAAAGAATTTATATATTTTCAGTTTTAATGAGGAAATTTTTAATTTATCTAGTTAAGGTATTAATAATAAGTATTTTGGTTGCTATAGTTTTAGATGCACTTTATACTGGCATTTTTATGCAATCTAAAAACAGAGGAAAAGTAGAAACAGTTTTCACTTCAAAAGCTCAAAACTATGACGTTGTTTTTTTGGGTACTTCCCGCGCAAACAATCATTTTGTTGCTCAAATGTTTGAAGATAAAGGATTAAAAACGTTTAATTATGGTATGAGTGGTGGTCATTTATATGAAACATCTCTATTATTAAAGTTAATGATAGAAAGAAAGTTTAAAATAAAAAACATTATTCTTGAAGCAGATTTAAGTCTTGCAAATGACCAGGAAGCAGAAGGGATTTCGGCTAAATTTTTACCTTATATTCATAATTCAAATGTTATAAAAAATCATTTTTTGTCGCAGGAAAATTTTAATGAATTATATTATATTCCTTTTTATAGATATGTAAAATACGAAACCAAAATTGGTTTCAGAGAAGCTTTTTATACCGCAATTCATAAAAATACAAATACGCTGGACAACTTAGGGTATTATCCGTTGGTAAAGCACAAAAACGGTAATATGAAAAATAACATCGCAAATCTTAATCCTTTACCGCATAATAAATATTACGAAGAAATTAAAAAGATATGCAAAGACAATCATATTAATTTTATAGCCGTAATGACTCCAATGTGTGAAAATGTTGTGGGAATGAATTATTTTGAGAAAGTAAAAAAGGTATATCCGGAGATTCATAATTATGAAAATGTGGTAGTCGAGGACAAATATTTTGCCTCATGCGGGCACATGAATGATACAGGAGCAAGAATGCTTACAGCCAGAATTTTAAAAGATTTTTTTAAGAGATAAATTTGAAAATGAAGAAGTTTTTGTTTTTTCTTTTGAAGATTCTTGTAATTATTTTAGCATTCGCCTGCGTTTTAGATGTGGTATATTCAAATTTATTTTTTTACTCAAAAAACAGAAGTAAGATTGGATATATTTACAATTCAAAACCACAAGAATTTGATGTAGTTATTTTAGGTTCATCAAGATCGAATAATCATTTTGTAACTCAAATGTTTACAGATCAGGGTTTAAAAACATTTAATTTTGGAATGCAGGGATCAAAATTATTTGAATCAGATTTGGTTTTAAAATTACTCTTAGAGAAAAAGAATAAAATTAAAAATGTAATTATTGATGTAGATGTAAATCTGCGAAGTGACAAAAAATCAGAAGCCGTGATTTTGAAATTTTTGCCTTATCTGCACGATTCTGAAGCTATAAAAAAGCATTTAATGATTATGCCGGGCTATGATTTTTTGTATTATATACCTTTTTACAGATATGTCAAGTATGAAACAAAAATTGGTGTAAGAGAAATGTTTTTTTGCAGTATAAATAAAAAAAATAAGGAATTAGATTTTGGAGGTTATTCTGCACTGGAAAATTCAAATACAACATTAACAGAAAATCTAAATGTTAATCCGATTAGAAATGAATATTATGAAGAGATAAAAAGTATTTGTAAAAGGAATAATATTAATCTAATCGCAATTATGACACCGATGTGCGAAAATGCAATTGGGATGAATTATTTTGAGAAGGTTAAAAAACTATATCCGGAAATTCATAATTATGAAAATGTAGTAGTCGATAATAAATATTTTTCTTCATGCGGACACATGAATGATACAGGAGCAAGAATATTTACAACCAGAATTTTGAAAGATTTTTTTAAGAAATAAATTCATGAAAATAGCTTTTTTAACACCGGAATATCCACATTCCAGAACAGGAAATTCGGGAGGTATTGGAACAAGCATTAAAAATCTGGCAATAGGGCTTTTGGCGCAAGGTGTTTCAGTTAGAGTCTTGGTTTATGGACAAAAAGAAGATGCTTTTTTTGATGACAATGGGATCTTAATTCAGCAAATAAAAAATGTAAAAATCAAAGGATTGTCATGGTTTTTCACAAGAAAAAAAATTGAAAGGATAATTAACAAACTGTATTCTGATAAAGAAATTGATTTAGTAGAAGCACCCGATTGGACTGGAATTACCTCTTTTATTAAACCCCAAAAATGCCCGATAATAATTAGACTTCACGGATCAGATACTTATTTCTGTCATTTGGATAATCGTCCGGTAAAATGGGTAAATAAATTTCATGAAAAAAGAGCCTTAATTAAGGCAGATGAGTTATTGTCTGTTAGTCAGTTTACGGCAAATACAACAAATGCTGTTTTTAATCTGGCTAAAAAGTTTACAATTATCCCCAATCCGATTGACACACGATTATTTCAATCGAATAAAACCACTCAAAGAGAAAATAGTATATTGTATTTTGGAAGCCTGATTCGTAAAAAAGGACTGCTGGAATTACCTTTGATTTTTAATAAAGTAATCGAGAATAATCCGAATGCTAAATTGATTTTGATTGGTAAAGATGTTTCTGATATTATTTCGGGAAATTCATCGATTTGGCAAATGATGCAGAAATTATTTTCAGATAAAGCAAAGAACAATGTAACCTATTTAGGGAGTGTTTCGTACACTGAAATAAAACAAAAAATAGAGGAGGAAACTCTTTGTGTTTTTCCTTCTTTTGCAGAAGCTTTTCCTGTTTCCTGGCTAGAAGCTATGGCTATGGGAAAACCAATTGTAGCTTCAGATATTGGATGGGCAAATGAAATGGTTGATGATGGAGATAATGGGTTTTTGGTTCATCCTGTAAATCATGATTTTTTTGCAGAAAAAATCAATACCCTTTTAAATGATGAAGAGTTATGTTTGAAAATGGGAAAATCAGCAAGAAAAAAAGTAGAAGCCTTTTTTGATATCAATAGTATAGCGAAACAAAATATAGAGTTTTATAAAAGCGTAACTAACCGTAATTAGAAATGAAATTAAATGAATTTGTAACAACAACCGGAGAAGTTATTCTTTACAATGGGAAGCCTAATTTTGATACATTAGAAATGTTGTCAAAAGAGGCAGGAGATATTTGGCATAGTTCATTTGAACAAGGATATAAAAATGTTTTTCCTGAATTGGTATATCAAACCGCTGTTTTTTTTATGTTTATCAATGATTTTGATAATCTTGATAAATGTTTGAGTTGGAGAGTTAATCCAAATCAGTTTGCAGTTCGTCAATCAGTTTGGAAAACTTTGAAAGGTTTTGATACTGAATATAAAAACATTCAATTACAGGCATTAGATTTCGGATACAATGCATTACGAAATTCAGCTGCTATTCCGTTATATGTAAAAGGACTTTTTGAAGAAAACTCAAAAGAAGAAATCAAGATATCAGCAAAAGACAGATACGTTTTTTTTAGAAAAAATTTCAAAATAGATCATTCTGTTTTCATGTTATACCGAGAAGGATTTTGGAAATGGAAAGAATGGAATGCTTTCTTTTATGCTAAGAAAAATTTCAAACAATCAAGTGCCAAACCAATCATTAAACCTCGGGAATTATTAGCTATCGAGGGAAATCCAACAGTAAGTTATATCATTCCAACAATGATGCGACAAGATTTTACGATGCAATTATTGAAAGATTTGGCTACACAGACATTTCCGGTTTCGCAAGTTGTAATTGTAGATGCAACTCCTAAAGCTTTAAGAGATGAAAAAATATATAATTCAATAGATTTCCCTTTTGAATTAATTGTTAAATGGCAGGAAACAAAAGGCAGTTGTAAGGCCCGTAATGAAGCAATTGAATTATGTACAGGAGAATATATTGTCTTTGGTGATGATGATGTTCGTTTTCAGTCCAACTTCATAGAAAATCATATCAAAGTATTACAAACCTATAAAGTGGGTGCTTGTAACGGACTTGATATTCGTGCGGATAATCAAGAACAAGATTTAACAGATTTAGAAGATAAGCTTCAAAAATTAGGCGAAAAAAGATGGTTTGTTGGTACAAGTCATGGTTTTAGCAACGCAAATTCTTGTGTAAAAACAGAATATGTTAGAAAATTAATAGGTAATGATATTAATTTTGATGGCGGTTATGGCGAGGATAGCGATTTTGGAATGTCATTAATTAAGTTAGGACAAATTGTAGTTCATAATCCTTTTTCTCCAAATTTACATTTAAAACCACCTGTTGGCGGTTATCGATTTTGGGGAAATCAGTCTAAGATTTTAGGAAAAAAAAGAAAAGCACAGCCTTGGGAATTAGATACTCCAGTAAAGTCTGTTCGACCCGTTCCAAGTCCAACGGTAATGTACGGAATAGTAAAACATTTTACCCCACAACAAGTATTGGAATATAAGTATAAACACTTTTTTTTATATCTTTTTAAAGGTTCAAAAAAAGGATTTTTATATCGTTTTTTTAGAATTCCGTACAAAAACATTCAGTTTAAAAAATCTCTTTTTTATGCTAAAAAACTAAATAACTTAGGAGTAAGACATAAATAAAATATGAAATTTTCCCTTATCATTTGCACTTACATGCGTCCTGAGCCTTTGTTGAAATTATTACAATCGGTCAAGGCACAAAATTTATACCCTGATGAAATCCTAATTATTGATGGCTCGACTAATAATAAAACTGAGATTATTTTAAAAGAAAACCCTTTTGAAAATCTCCAATATTTTTTGGTTGATAATAAAGATCGCGGACTTACTAAACAAAGAAATTTCGGAATTAATAAAGTAAGTGATTTTATTGAAGTTGTTTGTTTTTTAGACGACGATACCGTTTTAGAATCAAATTATTTTAAGAATTTGTTACAAACATATAATCAATTTCCAGATGCGCTTGGTGTTGGAGGTTATATTTGTAATGAAATAAAATGGGAGGAAGTTGCGGATAATTACATTCCGAAAATCAATGAATTTTATTTTGACGGATGGAAACGCAAAGATGGAAGCCGATTTATATTGCGTAAAAAACTGAATTTGGATAGTGATTGTCCTCCGGGCTTTTCTTCTAATTTTTCTCATGGCAGAAGCGTTGGTTTTTTACCGCCAAGCAATAAAACGTATCCGGTTGAACAATTGATGGGTGGAGTTTCGTCTTTTCGAAAATCAGTTTTTAAAACTTTTTCGTTCTCGACTTATTTTGAAGGCTATGGACTTTATGAAGATGCAGACTTTACTTTAAGAGTTGCAAAAACCGGAAAATTATACCTGAATACATCTGCAAAATTAAATCATTATCATGCTGCTTCAGGAAGACCAAATCAATATCATTATGGCAAAATGGTAGTAAGAAATGGCTGGTATGTTTGGCGAGTTAAAAATTCAAAACCGAATCTAAAAGAAAGGTTTAAGTGGAATGCAATAACGATTTTACTTACTTTTATCAGGTTTACCAATGTAATTACAGATCACAATAAAAAAGCAGCTTTTACCGAGGCTGTGGGAAGAACGCTTGGCTGGTGGAGCTTACTATTTAATAAACCCAAATAAAGTAAAGGTATTTATGAAAACAATTTTAATTGCACATAATTATACCGAAAACTCATTTGCGTCAATGAGTTATTATTTAGCACATCATTTGGCCAATTTAGGAAATAGGGTAGTCTTTATTTCACATAATCCTTTTTTTAAAGAAAAAGAGATTATTAGTAAAGAAAAAGGTGAAATTATCGTGTACTCATGGCCAACTAAAAAGAGACCAACATCTATAAAAGATGTTCTTTGGTTTGCTAAGATTTATTTTAAATATAAGCCAAATGTGGTTGTCGGTCATTTTGTTGGAGCTAATATTACAACTGCGATATCAAAAATATTGTCTTTAGGAAAAACTAAAACATTTGCTTATTATCATACGTTAAGCGATCAAATTTCAAAAGATCAAAAACATAACGGAATAAAACAGAAAATGCTTTTTTTACGAAAAAAAATGCTTTATAAACTATTTTGCGATGTTGTTGTTTGCCCATCAAACTTGGCAAAGTTAGATTTAGAAAAATATTATTCACTTAATAAAGGAATGGTTGTTTTAAATCCGATGAAAGATCGATTTGAAGGAAAAACTATTGTTGGTCATGATAATATTATTATTATATCCTATTTAGGCAGGCTAGATCCTTCAAAAGGAGTTTTAGATCTTATTAAGGCATTTAAAATTTATTCTGATAAAGTTAAAACGGCAAATATAATTTTGAATATTGCCGGAACTGGGAGTCAACAAAAAGAAATTAAAGAGCTGATAGCAAATGAAAAAGACATTGTTTATTTTGGAGGATTACAATATGAGAAAGTAGATGAGTACTTAAATACAAGTCATTTTACAATAATTCCTTCAAAATTTGACGCTTTAAATATGGTTGGAATCGAATCAATGATGAATCAAACACCACTATTAATTTCAAATTCAACAGGTTTAGCAGATTATCTTGTTGATGGTAAAGAATGTTTTAAATTTGATGCGAATATTGATTCTATAGTTTTGTTATTTGAAAAAATTAAAAAAAATATCGATCAACAAGAACAGATGAGTAAAGATGCCAGAAGTACTTTTTTAAATCTTTTTACTATAGATAATTATTGTATTAATTTTTCCAACGAATTACTGAAATGAAACTTGTAATCATTACACATGTCAGCCATATTCAAAATGATAATCAGTATTTTGGTTACGCGCCTTATGTGCGTGAAATGAACATTTGGTTAAAATATGTTAATCAGGTTATAGTAGTTGGTTCTTTGCAGGGAAATAATCCAACAGCGATTGATATTGCTTACAATCATCCTAAAATTGATTTTAGAGAAATACCCAATTTTAATTTAATCAGTTTTAAGAATAGTGTAATTTCTGTCTTTAAATTTCCAATTATACTTTGGAAAATATTTTGGGCAATGAAAGATGCAGATCATATTCATTTACGCTGTCCCGGCAACATAGGTTTGTTAGGTTGTGTAGTTCAGGTTCTATTTCCAAACAAAATCAAAACTGCTAAATATGCAGGAAACTGGGATTCTGCAAGCAAACAGCCCTGGACATATCGTTTGCAAAAATATATTTTGAGTAACACTTTTCTAACACGAAAAATGCAGGTTTTGGTTTATGGAGACTGGAAAAATCAATCAAAAAATATAAAGCCTTTTTTTACAGCAACTTATTCAGAGAATGAAAAAGAAACTGTTTTAAAAGCTGGTTTTGATTCCAATTTTGAATTCATTTTTGTTGGAAGTTTAGTGTCTGGTAAAAATCCATTATATGCTATAAAGCTTGTAGAACAACTAATAAAAAAAGGAAATAATGCAACTCTTAGTTTATATGGAGAAGGAGTTGAGCGAATTATTTTAGAAAAATATATTAAAGAAAACCAACTAGAAAAATATGTTATTTTAAAAGGAAATCATGAACAGGAAACTATAAAAAGAGCATATCAAAAAAGTCATTTTGTAGTATTGCCATCTAAAAGTGAAGGCTGGCCAAAAGCTATTGCTGAAGCTATGTTTTGGGGGTGCGTTCCTTTGGCTACAAAAGTTTCATGCGTTCCATTTATGCTTGATTATGGAAATAGAGGAGTTTTGCTAGAAATGAATATAAATCAGGACTTGTCTAAAGTAACAGAAATAATTAAAGATGAGAATTTGTTTTTCGATAAAAGTAAATTCGCTGCAAAGTGGTCGCAAGAATATACAACAGATGTTTTTGAATCTGAAATTAAAAAGCTTTTAGTAAAATGAGAGTTGTACAAATAATAGATTCTTTAGAGGCAGGCGGAGCAGAACGAATGGCGGTTAATTATGCAAATGCATTAGCCAAAAAAATAACATTTTCAGGTTTAGTAGCAACAAGAAAAGAAGGCTCTTTAAAAAAACAAATAGATTTAAAAGTCTCTTATTTATTTTTGGAAAAGCAAAATAGCATAGATTTTCAAGCTATTTTTCGTTTAAGAAAATATATCAAACAAAATCAGATTGATATTATTCATGCTCATAGCTCTTCTTTTTTTATAGCCGTTTTAGTAAAATTGACTTTGCCAAGAATAAAAATCATTTGGCACGATCATTATGGCACGAGAGAAAAAGAAACGAAAGAAACGAATAGGGTTTTGATTTTTTTATCTACTTTTTTCTCTGCTATTTTTGTTGTTAATCTTCAGTTACAAAAATGGAGTAAGAAAAATATGCACTGTTCAAGAGTAATTTTTATACCTAATTTTACAACTTCTGAAGTTGAGACAGAACAGTTAACCAATTTAAAGGGAATCAATGGTAAAAGGATTGTTTTTTTGGCAAATTTAAAAAATCCAAAAAATCATATTTCGATTCTAAAAGCATTCTCCGATTTAAAGTTAAGCGAGAATGGCTGGTCTTTACATTTAATTGGAAAAGATTATTTTGATAACTATTCGGATCAGATAAAAAAACATATAGAGGCTTATTCATTAGAGAATGATATACATTTGTACGGGGCAAAAAACGATGTCAGATATATTTTATCGCAAGCTTCTATTGGAGTTTTAGCCTCTACAGAAGAAGGATTTCCTGTAACTTTACTTGAATATGGTCTGGAGAATTTAGCAGTAATTTCTACAAACGTGGGTTATTGTTCTTCTATTATTCAAAATGAAATAAATGGCTTATTGTTTGATCCACGGTCTGATTTAGAAGTAAAAGCACAATTGGAAAAAATTACAAATAATGATTCGCTTAGGAAAATTTTAGGAGATAATTTTAAACAATCAGTAGAACAGAATTATTCAGAAGAGATTGTAATAAAAAAGTTAATCTCAGCTTATACAAATTAAATAAATATGAAAAACATTTCACGGTCTTATGGTTTTCTGATTTTAATTCATGGCATAATAGCTTTGATGATTTTTATCGTGCCTTTCCTGTCTAAAATATATGCACTTTTAATTCCAATAGTAGGTTTTTATTTTGTTTATAAAACAAAGAATAAAAAAAATGAGGTTCTTTTGGTGGCGGCTTACTTAGTAGGTGTTGAGGTTTTGTTACGTATGACCGGCGGGAATTTTAATAACGAATATGTAAAATTTAGTGTTATTTTCTTTATGTTGTTGGGGATGATCTACAGCAATTTTTCGACAAATGCTTTTATCTATTGGTTTTTTCTTGTTTTACTAATTCCCGGGATCTTAATTACATCAATTTCAACAGACTATTATAATGTAGATGTTAAAAAATCATTGTTCTTTAACTTGTCAGGACCAGTATGTTTGGCAATCTGTGCCATATATATGTTCCAAAGGAAGGTTTTATTTTCAGATTTGCAAAACGTAGTTATAGCGATGGGACTTCCCATTTTTAGTACAACAGTCTATTTGTTTTTATATAACCCCAATGTAAGAGATGTATTAACGGGTACTCAATCTAATTTTGAAACTTCAGGAGGTTTTGGACCTAATCAGGTTTCTACAGTTTTAGGATTAGGAATATTTATATTTTTCACACAATTAATCTTGTTTTCAAAATCAAAATTTAGAATGATTTTAAACGGGGTTTTTTTAGTAATGATTTGTTACCGGGCAATTGTAACTTTTTCAAGAGGAGGAGTAATTACTGCTGTAGTGATGATTGCTTGCTTATTATGTTTAATGTTTTATTTTTCAAATGCAAAAGGAAGAGGAAAGTTCGCTTTGGTTTTTATTGTTACAGGGCTTATGGGAATAGGGATTTGGACTTATACCTCTTTAGAAACTGGTGGTTTAATTAATAAGCGTTATGCTAATCAGGATGCAGCAGGAAGATTAAAAAAAGACCGTTTGGGAGGTCGTGAAGAAATCATGGATTCAGAATTGAAATTATTCCTGGATAATCCAATTTTAGGAACTGGGGCAGGGATGGGGAAAGAATTAAGAAAACAAATGTTTAATATAGATGCCGCTTCCCACAATGAGATAACCCGTATGCTAAGTGAACATGGTTTGTTCGGTATTTTTGGTCTTTTAATACTATTTGTTACACCATTTGTTTTGTATGTTAATAATTGGCAACATCTTTATTTTTTTTCCTTTTATTTATTCTGGCTCCTTACCATAAATCATGCTGCTATGCGAACAGCTGCTCCCGCTTTTGTATATGCACTAACTTTGATTAACGTAATTAAATTTAAATCAGGCAATAATGCAAATGAAAATACTATTGATATTAATAAGGTTTGATTACTAATTTTATGATACATTTGCTTCCATAATTTTAAATTTCCCCAAATTTAATTATGCAACTTAACCACTATAACCAAAATGCCACAAAAAAATAAGATTCATTTTGAAATATCAGAGCGTAAAGTCATCCTTAGATTTTTTGATTCTTTTTTTATCTTAGCTACATTATATTTATTAAGTCAGATATTTGATTATCGTTATTTTAATATTACAAGTACTAATTATTATGGAGTATTAGTATTGGTGATATATTTTAACCTTTTTGGATCTATTTTTGAAATGTATAACCTGCAAGTAGCCAGTAATCAATTTCAAATTATTAAAAGTACAGTTATTGCAGTTTCGACAACAGTTTTAGTGTATTTGTTAACCCCAGTTTTATCACCAGAATTACCTAAACAGAGAATTTCAATAGTTATATTTTATTTTGCGGTACTTTTTGCCATTCTATTTTGGCGCTTATTTTATGTTCATTTTCTCGCGTCACATCGTTTTTTTCAAAATGTAGTTTTAATCTGTGATCAAGATCAAGTAGAAGAATTAGTCTTAGGATTGGAGAATGTTGACCCACATTATAAAATCATTGGTTTTGTAAATTCAGATTCTTTAAATAATACTTCTTCAGAATACCATTATGCAAAAGAGATTAAAAAAGGTGAGTTAGAAGAATTTGTAAAAAATAATAATGTATCCGAGATTGTTATAGCTTCCCAAAAGACAGACGGTATTACTGCCGATTTATACCAGCAATTATTACATTTACTAGAGTCTGGTAAAATAATTAGAGAATATACTCAAGTATACGAGAGCAAAACACAACGTATTCCGGTGCAATATATAGCAAGGGATTTTTATCGTTTTTTTCCTTTTAGTCGTAGTAATAGTAACAAGTTATATTTGTTGGTAGTACGTTTTTTTGAATTCGTTTTTTCTTTGTTCGGATTATTAATTGGGATTATTTTAATACCATTTATAGTTATAGGAAATTGTATCGGTAATCGAGGCAGTCTTTTCTATACCCAGGACAGAATAGGAAAAGATGGAGCGGTTTTTAAAATATATAAATTCCGTACAATGGTAAAAAACTCTGAATCTAAAGGAGTTGCTTTTGCGGCTGCAAATGATGTACGGGTTACACCTTTTGGGAAGATGATGCGTAAATCCAGAATAGATGAATTACCGCAATTCATTAATGTTATAAAAGGAGATATGGCAGTTATTGGTCCTAGACCAGAACGTCCTTTTTTTGTAAAAGAAATTGCTCAGGTTATGCCATTTTATGAAACAAGACACATTATTAAGCCAGGACTTACTGGTTGGGCACAAGTAAATTATTCTTACGGAGAATCGATAGAAGAAAGTTTAATAAAACTACAATATGACTTGTATTACATAAAACACAGAAGTATTTTTCTGGATCTAAGTATTACTTTTAAAACCATTACTACAGTTTTATTTTACAGAGGACAATAATTATATAATAATAGGAATTGGTTTTTTATTCTTAATTGCCACACGCACAAGCACAACTCCACTAGTTATAATTAGAGGTAAAACAATCAGGAATGAAGCCTTATTAATCATAAACAATCCATATACAATTAGTAAAATGATATGGATAAGTGATAATCTATAAGTCCATTTTTTGTTTTTCATAAGATTAAAAATCAAAAGAATAAGTAAAAAAGGGCTAAACAACAAAATGTTATAGTTGAATTCTAGTTCCTTGTGTAAGGAATAAAAACCTATAAAAACAAAAAACACCCCTAACAAACCCATTATTAAAAGATAGGCTTTATCAATACTTCTTTTACTTATAAAGATGATAAATGCCAGTATAATAATGTAAGTATACCAGTTGTTCCACCAAGAATGAGTTGGTTCTTTATCAAAAGATAGAATTGTTTTATTCTCTTTTACTAAAGGATGATTTTGAAAACTTGTTTTGTCTAGACTGTTTTTTAATTCAAAAGGCAAGAATATTTTTGTTCCAAGTTCATCTACTTTCTTTCCAAAAATAATACTGATACCTAGTTTTTCATAAAAGTGTCCGTCAAAATAAGGGTATAGTATAGTTCTGTATGTTTTATCAGTATCTCCTTTTTTTGTAATTATAGTACCGTTTAAAGATTTATTGATGATATCAACAACCATAGAAGTACAATTTTTGTCAATAAATTTATAGGTGTAAAATCTATCTTCAGAAAGTAGCGTTGTGTTTAAATTATCAAATAATTTTTGTTTAAGATTGTCAGAAATATTTAATTCTTGTTCGTAAACACTACGTTTTGTATAGTTGTATTCATTAATAAAATCGAGATAGGAATTTGCTGTAGCGTAATATTGTAGGTCACCTTTTGTGAATTTAGCAACAAAATTAGGAGTTCTGAAATCGAAAGTACCATAATTATATACTATATCAAGAGCGTTAATAGAATCCTTTATTCTAATAGCTGTGTGGCCAAAAAGAGAATAAGGTTCGTTTCCGGTTCCGCAAGTTAATACGCTAACTTTAGAATCTTTGGATAATAAAATGCTTTGTCCAAAACTGTTGTTGATAAACACAAAAAATAATAGTAAAAAGAATATTTTTTTTGATGAATACGTTTTCATAGATATTTTTTTAAATGAATTATCAATGTTTCTTTGGGATGTAATTATTTATTTTCTAAAGAGACCTAAGTCTACTTTAAGCGAGAAAATATTAGAATATAAAGCAACGCTTTGATTTCCTAAATCTGTTAAAGCATAATCAACCTGGATGCCTTTATATTTAAAACCGAGACCGATATTAGGTTGAAAACCTACTTTCTCAGAATTATCTAATTGTGTTACGTTCTGAAAATTTCCAACTCCAGCTCTCAAGAAAACTAAATCGGTATATCCAAACTCTAATCCTAATGCAGGATCAATACTTACCACATTACTAGAGATTATATCTTTCGTTCTTTCAAAACGCATATTCATATTTGTAGCTACTAAAACACTATAATCATATCTGATTATAAATTTTTTCGCAATACCTAATTGCGCTTTTGGCAATGTAATTTCTGTGCTTTCGGGTAACTCCTGATTTTCTCCCGGAATGGCATCAGAGATTTTTTTGTATTCCTTCTCATCTATATTCCAAACATTATAAGTGGTTGTAATGTCACGTACCATCAAACCAAAACGCCAGTCATTTTTCTCAAATTGTAATCCTAAATCAAATCCAAAGCCCCAAGAATTAGCAAATTTACCAATAATACGTCGGATGACCTTGGCATTAACACCATATTGAAACCCAGGAACAGGCAACTTTCTAGCATATGAAAACGTAAAACCATAATCAGCAGTCGAGAAAAGACTGATTCGATTGTAATCAATATTTCCTTGATTGTCTATTAATTCTGTAGTATCTAAAATGTCATCTACTCCAAAACGAATTAATGAAATTCCCCAAGCACTTCGGTCATCTATCGGACTTGCGTAGCCAATATAATCATATTGTGCGATATTGGCAAAATAATTAGCATGCATCAAAGCAACTTGATGGTCTTGAAGATTGGTTAACCCTGCTGGATTCCAGTAAACTGAGTTTACATCTGTCGTAGATGCAACCACTGCACTCGACATGGCAAGAGCTGCAGCATCGACACCAATGTTCATAAACTCGTTAGAGTATTTACGAACCGTTTGGCTGTAATTTGCCGTTTGAACACAAAATAGTAAAAACAATAAAATTTTCTTCAAGAGCTAATTTTTATAAACCGAAGTCTGTTTAATTTTTACCAAAAATATAATTTTTTACTGAGCTTATTTATTCCTTTTTGTAAATAATGCTAAAGTCTGACTTTTGTGTAAAAAACTCTAATAAAAACGTACATTCCATTCAGTTATTATAGTAAATTTGTTGCTTATCATACTTAAATTTTATTTGCAATGAATATTAAAAAACATGTACCTAATGCTATTACATTAATCAATCTTTTTTGTGGATGCATAGCTGTTGTTTTTGTTTCTAAATTAGATTATGAAATGGCTTTCTATTTTGTTTGTTTAGGAATCTTTTTTGATTTTTTCGATGGTTTTTTTGCTCGATTATTTAAAGTATCCAGTCCATTAGGTTTACAGTTAGATTCATTGGCAGATATGGTAACTAGTGGTGTAGTACCAGGTTATGTAATGTATAGTTTATTTGTTAGTAGTTCAAGTGCACACAACATAATAGGTTCTGAGTTTACTCCATTTTTAGGATTTATTGTAACTCTAGGTTCTTGTTATCGTTTGGCAAATTTTAATATAGATACGCGCCAAACGGATTCATTTATTGGATTACCAACGCCTGCAAACGCATTGTTTATTTTGAGTTTACCCTTGGTTTTAAAATATTCAGATTCGTTAATGATTCTTGAAATCTTAACAAACCAATGGATTTTGTTAGTGATAGCATTATTTAGTGCTTATATCCTGAATGCCGAAATTCCTTTATTTTCATTAAAATTTAAAAAATTCAATTTAAAAGATAACGGACTGCAAGTTGGTTTTTTATCATTGTCGGTTTTGCTATTGATTTTCTTTCAATATCTAGGGATTCCATTGGTAATCATTACTTATATAATATTGTCAGTTATAAACAATAAGTTTCTGAAAAAGTAGTTTTTTTATTGAATGAAAAGAAAAGTTACCAAAAGAAAGCAGACCTCAAATCGGAAATCTAAATCAACCAGTTCTATAGGGAAGTTTTTTCGTTTCATTATTTTTTCGGCTTTTATTGCTCTTTTTCTAGGAGTCGTTTATCATTACCGAAATGGTTTAGCGTATTACTTTAGTTTTAAAACAGATAAAGTTTCAGAAAAAGAAGCTGAAGATAAACGTCTTTCGGATGTTAGGAATTACCAGGTTTTGGCTAATCACCAAGGAATGGCAATTGGTTTGGATGTATCCGAATTTCAAGGAAAAATTCGTTGGAGTAAAGTAGATAGTTTGGAGCAAAAATTTCCAATCTCATTTGTTTTTATACGTGCTACTGCTGGAAATGATCGTGTTGATAATCAATTTTTGAATAATTGGCTAGGAGCCAAAGAGCAAAAGATTATCCGTGGAGCATACCATTATTATCGTCCGAACGAAAACTCGATAGAGCAAGCCAATCTTTTTATTAAAACGGTTAAATTACATAAAGGTGATTTGCCTCCAGTTTTGGATATTGAAAAACTACCTAAAAACCAGTCTTTAGATAGTTTGAAAAAAGGGTTAAAAAGATGGTTGAATAAAGTAGAAGAACACTATAAAGTACGGCCAATTATATACAGCGGAGAAAGATATTATGATGATTTCCTGAAAGAAGAATTTAGTGATTATCTTTTTTGGATAGCCAATTATAATTTTTATCGAGAAAAGATTGAGGATGATTGGTTGTTTTGGCAATTTACAGAGAAAGCAACAATGCCAGGAATAAAGCATACTGTCGATGTAAATATTTATAACGGCGATTTACAGCAATTACAATTTATAACAGTCGATTAAGTTTTAGTTTATAGTCGCAGTTTACAGTCTCAGTAAAAAAAATCGCAGTACTCGGTTTTTTGGAACTGAATACTGCGACTGAATACTTAAAGCTGCGACTGAATACTCTTTTTAGAATTCCAGTTTCTTTTTACGAAGTTCAAAATTCTGACCTAGATATACACGACGTACCATTTCGTCTTCTACCAATTCTTCAGGTACACCAGCTTTTAGGATTCCTCCTTCAAACATAAGATACGTTTTATCAGTAATAGCAAGAGTTTCTTGTACGTTATGGTCGGTGATTAAAATTCCGATATTTTTATTTTTTAATTGCGCTACGATTCGTTGGATGTCTTCTACTGCAACAGGGTCAACTCCTGCAAAAGGTTCATCTAGTAAGATAAACTTAGGATCGGTAGCAAGAGCACGTGCGATTTCGGTACGACGGCGCTCACCTCCCGAAAGTAAATCTCCTCGGTTGGTACGAATATGCTCTAAGCTAAATTCTTCGATTAAACTTTCCATTTTAGCTTCCTGCTCCGCTTTAGATAAAGTGGTTAGTTGTAGTACGCTTAAGATATTGTCTTCGATGCTTAGTTTTCGAAAAACAGATGCTTCTTGAGCTAAATATCCAATTCCGTGTTGAGCTCTTTTGTACATAGGGAAATCGGTAATATTTAAATCATCAAGATAAATATTGCCCGAATTTGGTTTTACCAATCCTACAATCATGTAAAATGAAGTGGTTTTACCTGCTCCATTTGGACCTAAAAGACCAACTATTTCTCCTTGGTTTACCTCAACAGAAATACCTTTTACTACACTACGGCCTTTGTAGGTTTTGATTAAATTATCGGCTCTTAATTTCATTTTTTAAGTTTAATCGTTTAAACGTTCGAATCGTTTATTCGGTACAAATTAACGAATAAACGATTCAACAAATAAACCTCTTTAACAATTATTTAGTTTCAGTTTCTTCTAAAGCTTCCCAAAATTCATATGCTCTGCGCAAATGAGGAACTACGATTGTACCACCAACTAAGGTTGCAATTCCCATTGCTTCCATCATTTCTTCTTTGGTAACCCCTTCTTTAAAACTAGTTTCAAGATGGTATTTTACGCAATCATCACAACGTAAAACAGCCGAGGCAACTAAGCCTAAAAGCTCTTTTGTTTTAACATCAAGAGCGCCCGCAGTATAAGCATTGGTATCCAGGTTAAAAATTCGCTTTACAATTTTGTTATTATCAGCTAGTAATTTCTCGTTCATTTTAGAACGATAGTCGTTAAACTCTTGTATGATATCAGACATTTTCTAGGTTGTTTTGTTTTTTATATACAAGTACCGAAATAAAGATACTCAACTCATAAATCAGTAACATTGGTATTGCTACAATTGTTTGGCTCACAACATCTGGAGGAGTTACAATTGCCGCTACGATTAGGATTA
The DNA here is from genome assembly GCF_002156885.1 of Flavobacterium sp. AJR. Taxonomy (NCBI): domain Bacteria; kingdom Pseudomonadati; phylum Bacteroidota; class Flavobacteriia; order Flavobacteriales; family Flavobacteriaceae; genus Flavobacterium; species Flavobacterium sp. AJR. The sequence continues at coordinate 78,254 of NZ_NCWQ01000021.1, forward strand.
TAATTACAGCATATTTCCAATATTTTCGTAAAAAACGTGGAGTTACTAATCCTAATTTGGTAAGGAAATAAATAACTATTGGTAGCTCAAAAAATAGTCCACCAGCTAGAATACTAGTTTTTACCATTCCCATATAAGATTCTAGGGTAAATTGATTTTTTACAATATCACTTACCGTAAAAGTTGCCACGAAATTTACAGACATTGGTATTACTACAAAGTACCCGAATGTTACTCCTAGAAAGAAAAGTAGTGAGGAAACAAAGATGAATACTTTAGCATTTTTACGTTCTTTTTCATATAATGCTGGGCTTATAAATTTCCATATTTCCCATAAAATATAAGGAAAACTCAAGATGAATCCAGCCAAGATACACATCCAAACAAAAACATTTACCTGTCCTTCCATTTGTGTGTTCTGGATGATAAATGGCATCTCGGTGATACAGATGTTTTCGGCAAAACCTAATTTATGAGATAACTCGCAGAAAAATTGATAGGTAAAAAAAGTTGGTCTTGTTGGTCCGAAAATGATTACATCAAATAGGTAATCACTTATAAAGTAGGTTAGAAAAGCCATTATGATTATGGCAGTTGTACTTCTTACTAATAACCATCTAAGTTCTTCAAGATGGTCTAAAAACGACATTTCGCTTAGGTTCTTTTTATTTGCCATTATACGATTCCTTCTTTTAAAATGTCATGTAAATGTAGTACCCCTTTATATTCTCCATTGTCGGAAACAATTAATTGGGTAATCGAAAAGTCTTCTAATATATTCAAAGCATCTACAGCCATTGTGTCTGATGATACCATTTTTGGATTTTTAGTCATAATGTCTATTGCGGTTAAATCGGCAAAAGTATCTCTGTCGTTTAGCATTCGTCGGATATCTCCATCAGTGATAATTCCGATAATTTTATCATTTTCTACAACAGCAGTTACACCTAGTCGTTTTTCTGATATTTCAAATATAACTTTTTTGATTGAAGAATCTGGGCTAACAGTTGGTTTTAACGAATGTTCAATCATGTCTTTCACGCGAAGTAAAAGTTTTTTCCCTAATGCACCTCCTGGATGATATACAGCAAAATCTTCAGGTTTAAAATCGCGCATTTCCATTAAACAAACCGCAAGAGCGTCTCCCATTACAAGTTGTGCCGTAGTACTGTTGGTTGGTGCCAGGTTTATTGGGCAAGCTTCCATGTCAACAGTTGTATTTAAAACATGATCACTGCCTTTGGCTAAGAATGAAGTCATGTTTCCTGTAATAGCAATTAATGTATTGCCAAAACGTTTTAATAACGGAACTAAAACTTTGATTTCAGGGCTGTTGCCACTTTTTGAAATGCAAATAATAACATCTTCGTTTTGAATCATTCCTAAATCTCCATGAATTGCTTCAGATGCATGAAGGAATAATGAAGGTGTTCCTGTAGAGTTGAAAGTTGCAACCATTTTTTGTGCAATAATTGCACTTTTTCCTATTCCTGTGACTACTAATCGACCTTTCGATTCGTATATCTGTTGAACAGCTTGAGTGAAATTTTCATCTAAAAAATTAATTAATTTTGCAACTGCTTCGCTTTCAGAGAGTATCGTTTTTTTAGCGATAGCTAATATATTTTCTTTTGTTATCAAAACAGGATAGTTAAAATTTGTATGTGTAAAAGAAAGTTGTATCTTTATTGATGCAAATTTATACAAAATACCATAAAATAAAGAATGAATTCAAACGAAATTGAAATACATAAAGAATTAAAGAAGTATTTCGGCTTTAGCCAATTTAAGGGATTGCAAGAGGAGGTTATAAAAAGTATACTCGATAAAAAAAATACTTTTGTAATAATGCCCACCGGTGGAGGGAAATCACTCTGTTACCAATTACCCGCTTTAATTCAGGAAGGAACAGCGATAGTTGTATCTCCTTTAATTGCTTTGATGAAAAACCAGGTAGACGCCATTCGGAGTCTCTCCTCAGAAAACGGAATTGCTCACGTTCTGAATTCTTCACTTACCAAAACAGAAATTGCTCAAGTAAAAAAGGACATTACTTCTGGTTTGACAAAATTATTATATGTTGCTCCCGAATCGTTAACCAAAGATGAATATGTTCAGTTTCTTCAAAATGTAACCATTTCATTTGTCGCTATCGACGAAGCGCATTGCATTTCAGAGTGGGGACATGATTTTAGACCTGAATACAGAAATCTAAAACATATTATTAAACAGTTGGGCGATGTGCCAATTATTGGTCTTACCGCAACTGCTACTCCAAAGGTTCAAGAAGATATCTTAAAAAATCTTGACATGTCTGACGCTAATACTTTCAAGGCGTCGTTTAACAGACCAAATTTATATTACGAAGTTCGTACAAAAACAAAAAATATAGAATCGGATATTATTCGTTTCATAAAACAACACAAAGGGAAATCTGGAATTATATATTGTTTAAGCCGTAAAAAAGTAGAAGCAATAGCTGAGGTTTTACAAGTAAACGGTATTAGTGCTGTTCCTTATCACGCAGGATTAGATGCGAAAACACGAGCAAAACATCAGGATATGTTCTTGATGGAAGATGTAGATGTTGTTGTAGCTACTATTGCTTTTGGGATGGGAATAGATAAACCCGATGTTCGATTTGTAATACATCACGATATTCCAAAATCACTCGAGAGTTATTACCAAGAAACGGGTCGTGCAGGACGTGATGGCGGCGAAGGACACTGTTTAGCTTATTACTCTTATAAAGATGTAGAGAAATTAGAGAAATTTATGTCTGGTAAACCAGTTGCAGAGCAAGAAATTGGTTTTGCTTTATTGCAAGAAGTTGTGGCTTATGCCGAAACATCAATGTCGCGTAGAAAGTTCTTACTTCATTATTTCGGAGAAGAATTTGACAGCGAAACAGGAGAAGGTGCTGATATGGATGATAATGTTCGTAATCCGAAAACCAAAATTGAAGCCAAAGATCAAGTGGTGAAATTATTGGAAATTGTACGCGATACAAAACATATTTACAAATCCAAAGAAATTGTATTTACATTAATAGGTCGCGTAAATGCGGTTATTAAAGCACATAGAACCGATTCGCAATCGTTCTTCGGCTCAGGTTCTAACCATGACGAGAAATACTGGATGGCATTACTTCGCCAAGTATTAGTTGCGGGTTACTTATCAAAAGATATTGAAACTTACGGAGTCATAAAAATTACCAAAGCAGGATTGGACTTTATTAAAAAGCCAGTTTCGTTTATGATGTCCGAAGATCATGAATATAATGAAACTGAAGATGAAGCTATAGTAACAGCATCAAAATCTGGCGGTACTGCCGATGAAGTTTTGATGGGAATGTTGCGAGAACTGCGAAAAAAGGTTGCTAAGAAATTAGGCGTTCCTCCATTTGTAGTTTTTCAGGATCCTTCACTAGAGGATATGGCTTTAAAATACCCAATTTCTATTGCTGAGTTGTATAATATACATGGAGTAGGAGAAGGAAAAGCAAAAAAATACGGAGGAGATTTTGTTGCCTTAATAAATAGGTATGTTGAGGAAAACGATATTATTCGCCCAGACGATTTAGTTGTAAAATCTACAGGAGTTAACTCAGTAAATAAATTATACATTATCCAGAATATTGATCGTAAGTTATCACTTAATGATATTGCTTCCGCAAAAGGGCTTTCGATGGATGCTTTGATTAAGGAAATGGAGCAAATTGTATATTCGGGAACAAAGCTTAATATTAACTATTGGGTAGATGATATGCTTGATGAAGATCAGCAAGAAGAAATCCATGAATACTTTATGGAGTCAGAATCTGATAAAATAGAAGATGCTCTAAAAGAATTCGATGGCGAATATGATATCGATGAGTTACGCCTTATGCGAATAAAATTTATTAGCGAAGTAGCGAACTAACGTTAAGATTAAATTCCAAAAATTAAATTCCAAAAAAAGGAGAATAAATTCCAATTTCAGGAAGTGATAAATATTTAAATTCCAAATTCTAAGTACTAGCGATAGTTTGGAGTTTGGAATTTTTTATTTAAGATTATTCAAATAAATTGGAATTTCCTCCTTAATTGATTGGAATTTTACTCTTCCGGATACACTTCTCCGCGGTGCGGTTTTAAAGCGTCGCGAACCTGAATCATGTTCTCATCGGTTACAACCATATAAGCAATAGCATACATATCGTTTAGGACTGTAAATCCAGTTATATTTAAAGGAAGCTTTTCGATAGCGATAAATTCTTTTAAATGAATTTCATGATGTTCTGCGGTTTTTGCTGAAGCTGGGCCACGGAAATCCCATATTAATTTTATTTTTCTTGACATTTTTTTAGAGGCAAAGTTTTTACAAAACAAAGGTACAAAGTCTGTTTTAAAAAATGGATACTATATTAAGGAACAAATTCCACTTCAAAATACTATTTTTGCATTTTGTTTTTCGTCTAAATGATTAACATATTCAACAGAAATATATATAATGCCAAGAGAACTTTTACTTCAAGTATCGCCCGAAATAGCAGCAAATGAGTTATTGCTAAAAGAACATTTGTCGAAACAAATAAAAGTTTCACCAAATGAAATTCAGCATATATCTATTTTAAAACGCTCCATTGATGCACGCCAAAAAGCGATAAAAATCAACTTGAAGGTGAATATTTATTTGCAAAATGAAGTTTTTCAGCCAACTAAAATTGAGCTTCCAGAATATAAAAACGTATCTGGAGCACAAGAAGTAATTGTTGTTGGAGCTGGTCCAGCAGGACTTTTTGCAGCTTTACAGTTAATAGAGTTAGGTTTAAAACCAATAGTCCTCGAGAGAGGAAAAGATGTAAGAGGTCGCCGACGAGATTTAAAAGCGATAAATACAGAACATTTCGTAAACGAAGATTCTAATTATTGTTTTGGAGAAGGCGGAGCAGGAACTTATTCTGACGGAAAATTATATACACGATCTAAAAAACGTGGGGATGTAACCAGAATTCTCGAACTATTGGTTGCTTTTGGAGCTTCAGATGATATTTTGATAGAAGCGCATCCACATATCGGAACTAATAAATTACCAAAGATTATTCAGGATATTCGAGAAAAAATTATCGAATGCGGGGGACAAGTTTTGTTTGAAACCCGAGTAACTGATATTCTTGTAAAAAATAATGAAGTTCAAGGAATTGTAACTCAAAAAGGAGATACGATTAATGCTAGTAAATTAATATTGGCAACGGGACATTCAGCTCGTGATATCTTTGAATTATTAGATAGAAAGAAAATTTTTATAGAAGCTAAGCCTTTTGCCTTGGGCGTAAGAGCCGAGCATCCTCAATCTTTAATAGATAGTATTCAGTATAGTTGTGATTATCGCGGGGAGCATTTGCCTCCAGCGCCATATTCTATAGTGAAACAAGTAGGAGGAAGAGGAATGTATTCTTTTTGTATGTGTCCTGGTGGTGTAATTGCGCCATGTGCAACAAGTCCTGGCGAAGTAGTAACTAATGGTTGGTCTCCGTCTAAAAGAGATCAGGCTACGGCCAATTCTGGAATTGTAATCGAATTAAAGTTAGAAGATTTTAAACCGTTTGCTAAATTCGGAGCTTTGGCTGGAATGGAATTTCAGAAAAGTATCGAACAAAAGGCGTGGCATTTGGCTGGGGAAACTCAAAAAGTTCCAGCACAACGAATGGTAGATTTTACTCAAAATAAAGTTTCATCAGATATTCCTAAAACATCTTATGTTCCCGGAACGACTTCGGTAGAAATGGGACAGGTATTCCCTGGTTTCTTATCTCAAATATTACGTGAAGGTTTTTCGGAATTTGGAAAATCAATGCGTGGGTATTTGACCAATGAAGCTATTCTTCATGCACCAGAAAGTAGAACGTCATCGCCAGTTCGTATCCCTAGAAATGCAGATACGTATGAGCATTTGCAAATAAAAGGATTGTATCCTTGCGGAGAAGGAGCAGGTTATGCTGGTGGAATTATATCTGCGGCTATAGATGGGGAAAAATGCGCCTTGATGATTGCAGAAGCTTTAAAATAATCTGCTAAATTATTTAGTTTGGAGTAAAAATAATATTATTTTAGTTGCTTTAAGAGATTGGTTACAATTCTAAAATTTAGAATGTGATTAAATCTTAATGAACTTTTTTAAATATATTTTATGCCATTATTAGATATTGAAACTAAAAACGGATTTACATATCCAATTATTTATAAGGAATTCTTTCTAGACGGAATGCTTAATGTTGGAGAATATGGACCTGATTGGTACACTACAGTTTATCCTAAATTAAAAGAAAACCCTACATTGCTTTTACATTCTTATGATTTTGAATTGCTTAATCTTAAGGGTGTAAATGAAGCAATAGACGAACTTTCGGATCCTGAAGGTTATCGTGAAATAAAAGAAGAATTCAAATTTATACCATTCGGGCAAAGCGGAGCTGGAGATCATTATTGTTTCTTTGTAAGTGAAGAAAATAATGGAGAGAATCCTATAGTTTTTGTTTGGCACGATATGAATGAAGTAAATTATCTAGCGAAGAATATGCAGGATTTTGTTTTTAGAATGCTGTTAACAGATATGTCTGATCAAGATGTTTACAATGATGTAAGTGATGAAGAATTTAAGGATAATCTAGAGAAGGTTCTTAAAACGCATAAAAAGTATCTAACAGATAAACAAAATGATGTTTTGCAAACTGTGTTTAATAGGGAAATCATAGATTATGAAATTCTATTGCCTAAAATGAAAGAAGCAAAGCGAGGGTTGCTAACTGATGTTGAGTTAAAAAAAACATTAGCAGAAGTTATCCCATTTGATAAAATGGATTCTAGTTTTGAATATTCAAGCGAATCATAATTATACGAGTCTAATAAAATAAATCACTAAATAAACTCTATGAAAGATTTTTTTTCTAATTTCTTTGGACGAAATAATGATCCAAAATCAATTGTTTCTTTTGATGTTATATATTCAATTTACTCTTATTTGTATAATGAGGTAAGTAGTGTTGATTTTAAAATGAAAGGAGTTCATGATACTGTTTCTGTAAATTTTTATTCATTTCCAAGTTCATTAAATCATGAGGAGGGAAGAAAAGAGATTGAAGGAAACGGATTCAAGAATGCGTATGAGGTTTTAAACGAATTGTATAAAAAGATTGATATCGGAGTACTTTCTGAAGAGGTTATACAAGCAGAATTAGAATATGATTATGTTCATATTCAGTTTTATTCTGAGCCAACTCCAGAATCTAAAAAACATCTAAAACATGTCTTGCATAATTTTGTCATTTTCTTTTGTTGTACGAATAGTTTAGAGACAAATGATTTTAGGATTCTGTACAATAACAGTTATTTTTTTGATTATGTAAAAGGGATTTTAGATACCGAATATATCGACATCAATAATCCTAAAAATGAAATTCAGAAAATAGGATTCAAAGAATTTGAAAGGGTTTTACAAGGAATTTGCGAGTATATGGAAATCGAAATACCATCAACAGTCATTCTTCCTTCTGCTGAAAGTTTACTGGCAGATGAAGTTTCGATAGCGCATTTTAAAGAATTTTTGCAATTAATTTCGAGAGGAGATATTGAAGAAGAATTGCTGGAAGAGCAATCACAGATTCTTTATGATAATTTTGGAAAAAATGAGGGAGATGAAGATTATGAATTTGACTTTTTCGACGAAATAAATACATGGCATAGCGACTGGAAATTTGATCCTGAGGATGCAGAGTATTTTATATCTGAAATGATTGATCAGGAACTTAATTTTGAATATCCAGAAGAAACATATAGTCATGACTTGTTTCCGTATATTCAGACTGCATTAGGAAAACTAGATCTGGAATTAATGAGTTATGATACAATGGGAGATAGTTATTTGTTTTTTGTAGCAAATAAAAATGATGTAAGCAGAATATTAGAATTAGCAGAAATAACCGAAATAGGAATTGATAAGTTGACATAAAAGAGAAATTAACCGTAATCTAGTCTTTTCACATAGTTTGTCATCCCGAGGAACGAGGGATCTCCGCCAGCAACTCGACAATTTTGGGTTAATTTCTTGCGGAGATCCCTCGTTCCTCGGGATGACAAGATTACGGGATAAAAAATGGTGATACTCCCAGGTTATTATTTAAGGAATCAAAATTATTTTCCCTGTGCTTTTTCGACTTTCTAAGTAATCGTGTGCTTGTTTTCCTTCAGATAGTTTAAAAGAAGTAGGTGTTGCAAGTGAAACTTTTCCTTCGATAATCCAAGTGAATAACTGATTAGCTCTTTTTATTCTTTCTTCTCTGGTTGTCAAATAACTCCATAAATCTCCACCAGTTAATGTTTTGGAAGTATCCATGAGCATTCTTGGGTCAACTAAAGCAGGATCTCCACCCGCCATTCCGAAAAACACAACCTGTCCACAATCTTTGGTTACTTCGAAGCTATCATTTAAGGTGCTGCCAATACTATCATAAACGACATCGGCACCGTTTGGAACTACTTTAAAAACTTCAGCCTTCCAATTGTCATTGTATAAGAATACATGGTCGGCTCCTTGCTCGATAGCAATTTTTGCTTTGTCGGCAGATGAGGTTAAGCCAATTACGGTTGCGCCTAGAAGTTTGCTTATTTGTGTAAGGAATTGTCCAACACCTCCAGCAACAGCATGAATAATAACTGTTTCTCCTTTTAGTGTTTTGTGGCTATCTGTGGCGAGGTAATGGGCTGTTAATCCTTGTAATAAGATGGAGGCTCCAGTTTCAAAATCGATTGCTTCTGGTAACGGAATTACATGATTTATATTAACGGCAACGAGTTCGGCATTTGCAAAAGGAATATCAGCAAAAGCAACTCTGTCTCCAATTTTAAACTCTGAGTGGTTATTTGTGTTTACTACGATTCCTGAACCTTCATAACCAGCTATAAAAGGCGGATTTCCTTTAAGATGATAGTTTCCTTTTCGGCGATATACATCGGCGAAATTTAACCCGATGGCTTTCATTTCGACCAAGATTTCGTCGGATTTTAATTGCGGATTTGGAATGTCGATGTATTCAAGTACATCTGAGTTTCCAAAAGTAGAAAAAGTTAATGCTTTCATTTTGTCTAATTATAACAGTGAAATATTTATAAGGGAAATAATTATAGGTTAAATTTTGGGTAAGTTAAATTCATTGAACTTACTTTTTTGGGAAGCTAGTTTTTCAATATCTTGCCATTTTCTAGGAGAATCAACAGATAGGTTTTCGTATGAATCTTTTTTTATGAGAATATCATCTTCGATACGAACCCCGATATTCCACCATTTTTTATCACATTTACTATTTGCTGGAATATAAATTCCTGGTTCGACAGTAATAATCATGTTCTCTTTTAGTAAGCTTTTTGGTCCGCTGTAATTTCCTTTGTCGTGAACATCAAGACCAAGAAAGTGTGAACATCCGTGTGGGTAATAGATGCTTACTTCTTTTAAGTCTTTAATGATTCCTAATTTCAGTAATCCTTTGGCTAGAACTTCTCTGGCTTTGATGTTTAGGTCTGCGAGAGGAGTTCCTTCTTTACAAATTTTAAAAATTTCTTCTTGAGCATCGTAAACTAGTTGATAGATAGCTTTTTGTTCTTCGGTAAATTTTCCGTTTGCAGGAATAGTTCGGGTAACATCGGCAGAATAGCCATGATATTCAGATCCTACATCCATTAATAATAATTGATTGTCTATTTTGGTGCTATTGTTTTCGCCATAATGCAAAATACAACCATTAGCTCCTGCGCCAACAATTGGAGGATAACCTTCTCCTTCAGCTCCATATTTTCTGTGAATATAAGCATGAATTCCATCGGCTTCATTTTCGCTCATATCAGTATTAATTGCTTTCATGACTTCGTTATGGGCAATGCAAGAAAGTTTAACTGATTTGCGCATTAAATCAATTTCTTCTGGGGTTTTTATTTCTCGAAGCGTTGCTGTAATATTTTCGAATAATAGTAAAGAAGCTGTATCGTCATTTGTAATTGCTGCTTTTGTTTTAAATGTTTGTAGTAATCCAAAAAGATCAAAACCGCTTGTGTCTTTACCAATGTCAGTTGGGATTTTATCGTAAATTATTTTGTCGAATTTTTTAAAGTCTATAGGAAAGTCCTTGAAATCTTTTCCGTTATAAACTGTTGCAAAACCTAATTTCGATTTTGCTCCATCGGTACCTAAGCGTCTACCTGTCCACATTTCATGAGCTGCATTTCTTTCTCTAACAAAAAGGATTTCGTTATAAGCTGTTTCACCAGTTCCCTGAGGTTCTTTAAATAGTAATAAAACAGCATCGGGTTCTTTATAACCGCTTAAATAATACAAATCAGGATTTTGATGGAAATTATAGTTTATATCTCTAGAGAATTTTCTTTCGGGATAAGAAAAGATTACTGCTACAGAATTTGCAGGCATTAAGCTCCTAAAAGCTTCTCTTCGCCCTTTATGAAATTCTTTAGAAAGATAATCTGTAGGTAAGTTTTCCTGAGCATGATTGTAATTAAAAAGTAGTAGGAATAAAAGGGATAAGATTATACGCTTCATTTTTTTGTGGTTTGGTTAAAGGGTTCTGGTTCTTAATAGATTGATGCAAATTACGAAATTTTGACATTGATTATTAAAATAAAAAAACCGCTCATTTTCATAAGCGGCTTAGTGAATTAATAATTATTTCTTTTTTAATTTGTCTTTAAATACCTTTTCAAACTTTTCTATTTTTGGTTGTATTACCATTTTACAATAGGGTTGGTTTTTGTTATTGTCATAATAATTTTGATGATAATCTTCGGCTTTGTAAAATTTTGTAAATGGTTCCACAGCGGTTACTATCGGGTCGTTATATACTTTTGCTTTTTTTAATGCATTTATAATGTTATTAGCTGCATTTTTTTGTTCTTCATTTTTATAAAAAATAACCGAACGATATTGTGTTCCTACATCGGCACCTTGTCTGTTTAAGGTTGTTGGGTCGTGTACGGTAAAGAATACTTTAAATATCTCGTCTAGGTTTGTTACGTTTTTGTCGTATGTAATCTGAACTACTTCGGCAAAACCAGTTTTTCCGGTTGATACTTCTTCGTAGCTCGGATTAATGGTTTTTCCTCCAGAGAAACCAGATACTACAGATTTTACTCCGTTTAAATTTTCGTAAACTGCTTCTACACACCAATAACATCCTCCGCCAAGAGTAATGGTATCATAATTGGGTTGTTTCTTTGCTTGTCCAAATCCATTAATTGATAGGATTAAAAGACAGATTAAAATGGTGTTTTTCATACTATTATTTATTGTCGGGTATAAAATCAAGAGCGATAGAGTTCATGCAATATCTTTTTCCAGTTGGTGCAGGGCCATCATCAAATAAGTGACCTAAATGTCCGTCGCATCTACCACAAAGAACTTCGGTTCTTTCCATGCCCAGAGAGTTATCTTGTTTGTACGTTACGCTGTTTTTGTTTTCTTGCTCAAAAAAGCTTGGCCAGCCACAACTACTTGCAAATTTTGCTCCGGATCTAAAGAGTTTGTTTCCGCATGCTGCACAATAATAAGTTCCTTTTTCGTCGGTATTCCAGTATTTTCCAGTAAAAGGTCTTTCGGTATCAGCATGCCTCATTACTTCATATACATCTTCAGGTAATACTTTTTTCCATTGCGCATCTGTAAGATTTAGTTTTTTTGTATCGGTATTAGAGTAATATGGATTATCGGGTTTGCTAATTTTATTTTCCATAGGATTGTTTTTTGTATCGGTGTATTGTTCTTTTGTATTTTGTCCACAGGCTTGAAATATAAATAGTGGGAGCAAAAATAATAAGCTTAAAAAACGGGCTTTTGTTTTCATAATTAATTGATTTTGTGTTGTAAAGTTAAGATGGTTCTTATTAGTAAACTGTCGTGCACTTTACAAATGGATGCTTATTTAAGTGAGTTTTAACTATTACTATTTACGAAAAAAATGCAGTTTCAGATTTAAAATAAGAGATTATTGCTCTCATGTCTTTAATACACTCATAATCACGATATAAAATTAAAATTTTAGTGAATGCAGGGCTCGTTAAACTTTTCACAAACTTTTTCTAGGCTTTAAAGCAATTTCTTTTTTCGTATTTTTGTGTGTTTAATACCAATTATGATAGAAGAAAACGTAATATTAGTTAATCTAAATGATGAGCAAATAGGGCTAATGCCTAAAATGGAAGCGCATGAAAAAGCCGTTTTACATCGTGCATTTTCAGTTTTTGTTTTAAATGATAATAATGAAATCATGTTACAGCAACGTGCGCATCATAAATATCATTCTCCGTTACTTTGGACCAATACTTGTTGTAGTCATCAGCGAGAAGGAGAAACTAATATCGAGGCGGGAAGTCGAAGATTGTTTGAAGAAATGGGTTTTAAAACGCCACTTAAAGAACTTTTTCATTTTATATACAAAGCTCCTTTTGATAACGGATTAACAGAACATGAACTGGATCACGTTATGATTGGGCGTTATAATGACGAACCTATTATAAATACAGACGAGGCTGAAGCCTGGAAATGGATGAAAATAGAAGATGTAAAAACTGACATGCAATTACATCCTGAGATTTACACCGTTTGGTTCAAAATAATTTTTGACGAGTTTTATCATTTTCTAGAAGACCATAAAATTTAAACCAAAACCTACATGAGAGTAACGATATCAAGAAAAGCACATTTTAATGCTGCCCATCGGCTGTACAGAAAAGATTGGACGTTGGAGAAAAATGATGCCGTTTTTGGGAAATGTAATAATCCCAATTTTCATGGACATAATTATGACTTAACAGTAAGTGTTACTGGAGAAGTTGACCCTGAAACAGGTTTTGTGATAGATGTAAAGATATTGGCGGATATTATATATCAAGAAGTAGAATTACCATTTGATCATAAAAATCTTAATCTTGACGTACCAGAATTTCAAGATTTAAATCCAACTGCAGAACATATTGCAGTAGTGATTTGGAATAAAATTAGAAAAAAGATAAATCCCGATTTTGATTTAGAAATCGTGTTATATGAAACTGCACGTAATTTTGTAACCTATAAAGGAGAGTAAAATGTCATTAAAAGTAGGGGATGTTATCCCGAATTTTACAGCTAAAGATGCTAATGGAGAGGTGTTTGAGAGTAAGGATGTACTAGGTCGTAAACCTTTGGTTATTTATTTTTATCCTAAAGATAATACACCGGGTTGTACTACAGAGGCTTGTAGTTTTAGGGATCAATATGAGGATTTTGTAGCTTTAGGAGCAGAGGTAATTGGTATTAGTAGTGATAGTGTCGATTCTCATCAAAAATTTTCTCATAAACATCATTTGCCTTTTGTTCTTCTTTCAGATGAAGATAAAAGGATAAGAACACTTTTTGGTGTTCCATCTGGATTACTTGGATTATTACCAGGAAGAGTAACTTACGTTGTTGATAAAAATGGAGTTATAATTCTGATATTTGATAGTATGGTAGCAGCCAAACATATTCCTAAGGCGTTGGAAGCGATTAAAGAATTAGTATCATAAATTAAAAGAACAATAGTATACAGTATTCATGAAAATGAAACTTGTGTAGAAATATATAATACAGATGACCCCAAAATTATATCCATTACAGTTCGAACCAATCTTGAAAGACAGAATATGGGGAGGCGAAAAATTAAAAACTGTATTAAATAAACCAATCACGTCTAAGATTACTGGCGAAAGCTGGGAGTTATCTACTGTTGAAGGCGATGTGAGTATTGTTGCAAACGGAAGTTTGAAAGGAAAATCACTTACAGATATTATAGAAGAATTTCCAAACGAAATTTTGGGAGCAAAAGTACATGAGCAATTTGGGAAACAATTTCCGTTGCTTTTTAAATATCTTGATGCTCGGGAAGATCTTTCGATACAAGTACATCCTAATGATAAATTGGCTAAGGAACGTCATAACTCTTTTGGTAAGACCGAAATGTGGTATGTTATGCAAGCAGATGAAAATGCCAGGATTATTGTAGGCTTTAAAGAAGATTCTAGTAAAGAAGAATATCTGGAGAATTTAAATAACAATACACTAGTTTCTATTCTTGACGATGTAAAAGCTAAACCAGGAGATGTTTTCTTTCTGGAAACTGGGACGGTTCATGCAATAGGGGCAGGATTAGTTGTTGCAGAAATTCAGCAAACATCAGATATTACGTATCGTTTGTATGATTTTGATAGGGTAGATGCGCAAGGAAATAAAAGAGAATTGCATGTAGATTTAGCGCTAGATGCTATTAATTATAATAAGGTAGATACTTATAAAGAGTATCAGAAAAAAACAAATGAATCTAATGTAGTGGTTGATTGTTCTTATTTCACCACAAATTTTATTTCGTTAGATGGTCAGGTTGAGGTAAGTAAAAGCGGAGAAACTTTTACAGTCTATATGTGTATTGAAGGTTCTTTTGAAATAGAATATGACGGAAATAAATTGACATACAAAAAAGGAGATACAGTATTAGTTCCAGCTGCTTTGAATAAGTTCATCCTTAACGGAAAAGCTTCTATTTTAGAAATTTACATTTCATAGCAGGTAATAGAAAGATTATGTGTACTTTTGCAAACGCAAATTAAAATTAAAATAAAATGGCAAACGTTAAGAATTTAAAGAAAGACATCAACTACGTTTTAGGAGATATTATTGAAGCAGTTTACTTATTTGAAATTTCTACTACAGGAAAACCAACTACAGAAACTAACAATTTAATCGATGAAGCTATTGCTGCTTTTGATACTTTGATCACAAAAGTGAACGCAAAGAACGTAGAAAATAAAAAAGCACACTTCAAACAAATCAATGTTGAATTGGAAGAAACTGCTAATCAATTGATTGCTAAAATCAACGAATTGTAGTAAAAAAAAACGATAAAAAAGTGCAAATTTATTTTGGTAAAACGAAAAACCGCTTTATATTTGCACCCGTAATGAGTCGCCAGCGTAGCTCAGTTGGCTAGAGCAGCTGATTTGTAATCAGCAGGTCGTGGGTTCGAGTCCCTCCGCCGGCTCAACATAAAACCATCCTTTTAAGGATGGTTTTTTTATCTAAATAAAGATGCAAGTTTATTTTGGTAAAATGAAAAACCGCTTTATATTTGCACCCGTAATGAGTCGCCAGCGTAGCTCAGTTGGCTAGAGCAGCTGATTTGTAATCAGCAGGTCGTGGGTTCGAGTCCCTCCGCCGGCTCAACATAAAACCATCCTTATTAAGGATGGTTTTTTTATTTAAATAAAGATGTAAATTTATTTTGCAAATATAAAAAAACAGTATTATATTTGCACCCGTAATGAGTCGCCAGCGTAGCTCAGTTGGCTAGAGCAGCTGATTTGTAATCAGCAGGTCGTGGGTTCGAGTCCCTCCGCCGGCTCAGAGTTAAAACCATCATAGAAATATGATGGTTTTTTTTTGTGCCATACTCAATTGTGGAGTATAATTATCTTCCGAATTTTTGATGAGCTGCCGTAAATTGGCCAGAACCCATAGCTGCCAGAATAGAAATTTCTCCTGTTAAGCATAATGCGACAGCTATTTCGGCTAGTTTTCCACTTTTTCCAGCGCCATAACAGCCTATTAATTCCAGACATTCCTTTTGAGTAGGGAATGAGGTTCCGCCACCAACAGTTCCTACGATTATGTTTGGCATTGTGATAGCGCAATATAAATCTCCATTCTCATCGATTTCCATTCTTGTAATAGCGGTAGAAGCTTCACCTGTACAGGCTACATCTTGTCCGCAGGCTATAAATAAAGCTGCGAGAGCATTTGCGGGATGCATACCAGTGCCAATGCTGCCACCTTTTACGGAGCCAGAGGCACTTATTTTCCATTGTTGTTGCATTAGTTCTGGAGTTGTCTTTAGTACTGATTCAATAACGCCTCTTTTTAATGTGATTTCGGTCGTTATTTTTCTTCCTCGGACTCTTGTAGTTAATGATGTTGCTTTTTTGTCTCCTGACGTATTTCCTTCGATTGTCCAAAATACTGGTTTGATGGGGCAGTTGCTCAGGATGTACTTGCAAATTTTATCTGTACAGATTGTAACCATGTTTTGACCTGATGCGTCACCAGAACTATATTCGAATCTTATAATGAGGATGTTGCCTTCTATATTTATTCCTACATCGTTTAAAATTGCATAATTGCTGGTTTCCCGGGTTAATACAGAAAATGTTTCTTTGTGCTCTAATACCCATTCTACAAATTTTCCTAAATCAATTAAATTTTTAAATTTAAAAGTCGGTGTTCTTTGTACGCCTTCTTGTAATGTAATGGCTGTAATTGCTCCAGATTCTCTACAGGCCTTTGCGCCTCTGTTATAGGATGCAAGTAGCGTTCCTTCGGTGGTAGCAAGAGGAACATAGAAGCTTCCTTGAGCTGAACTTCCATTTATTATTAATGGGCCAATAAGTCCAGTGGGAATTTGGCTCATTCCTATGTAATTTTCGATGTTGCCTTTTAGGCTTTCATTGTCATTGAATACTTTTTCTCCAGATAGATAGTCAACGTTTGTGTTTAGTTGCTTACGGATAAAATTTAAGCGTAATTTTTGACCATTTAAGGTGTAGGGATCTTGAGTAGGTACTTTTTCTAATTCCTGGCTTAGGTGAGGATTATAAGATTCTAGTTTTTCAATAACCGATGAATCAATAAAATCATACTTTGCGCGACTGATGTTACTTGGGGGATTTTTCATAAGATTATTTTTTAATAATTATAAAGCTAAGTTATTAATAATCAGTAAAATAAAATCTCAAAACGCGATTTATTTTAGTATAATTATCTAATTGTCAAGTCTTTAAGGTTTTAAAAAATAATAATTAAAAAAAAAGCATAAAAAAATCCTGTTC